>DATLVK010000001.1:0-3165 GCA_035577605.1 Buchnera sp. (in: enterobacteria)
TTCAACAACAATTGTTGCATGATAGCTTACTAGTTCAATATTTTCTTTAAAACTAAATGCAGCATGTTTATTAGAAGAATCAGAAATAGCACGAATAATTAAAATTGGTTTGTTAAAATTATAACAGACTTGTGCCACTGCAGTAGATTCCATATCGACAGCTATTGCTAATGGAAAGTTTTTCATTATAGATAGTAAGACATTCTTTTTATGAATAAAGGAATCTCCTGTTAAAATTAAACCTGATTTAAATATGTAATTAAGCTTATGTATACATTTTTTTGCTATAGTTAATAATTCAGTATTTATAAAAAAAAATTAGGATATTTAGGTATTTGACCTATAGAATAGTTAAATATACTGAGATCTACATCGTAGTAAGATGTTTTATCAGGAACGATAATATCTTTTATTTTTAATAAAGAACTAATGCTTCCTGCAGAACCAATATTAATAATAATATCTGGATTATAATATGATATTAATAAGGTAGTCATCATACTTGCAGCCACTTTACCAATACCTGATTTTAATATAGTTATGTTAATTCCATGTAAGTAACCGTTATAAAATTTTTGGTTTCCTATTTTTTTAATTGTACATGATTTTATTTTTTTACGAAGTAAAATAATTTCTTTTTTTACAGCGCCAATTATTCCAATTTTCATTATTTTTATATTATTATATGTTTAATTAAAAAGAATTATCATATCTATAAAGACACATAGTGATAAATATTTTAAATACTAAATGATAAACCACATCCACAGGTATGTTTAGCATTTGGATTAGATACTGTAAATTTTGATCCTTCTAGATCTTCTTTATAATCAATTTTACCGCCAATTAAGTATTGTAAACTAATAGGATCAATCACAATATAAACATCGTATTTTTTAATAATAACATCATTTTCATTTGTATTTTCATCAAAAGTAAATCCATATTGAAAACCACTGCATCCTCCTCCTGAGATATATATTCTTAATTTAAGATTAGTATTTTTCTTTTCTTTTATCAACATTTTTATTTTTTTTATGGCCATGTCTGAAATGTGTAAAGATATTGTTAATATATTGTTCATTAAAAATCTCATATTCGTTAAATGTTAAAATTACATATATTTTATACTATTATTATAAAATAATAATTAAATTGTTTTGAATTATAAGATACGTTATATTTTATTATTTTTATTTATTATTCAGAGATACAGGAATATCTAGATAATCGGATGCTTTATTATTTTTTCTCTTAAATTTCACAGAATTTTTTGTAATATTTTATATTCATAATGTAGTGGATGATAATTTAAATATCTATTATCCATTAATAATTTTTTTTTAGATTTATTGTTTAGAGTATTTAGTATTTTTTTTGATTAATACTAATATGGGTAGAAATTATTGTAATATGTAAAGAGTTTTTTATATTAGGATCTAATAAAGTACTAATAATGACGGTTGTATTATCTGAAAAAAAGAAAAAATTGCGTTACTTAAATTTTTAAATTTATCTAATCTCATATCAAATCCAGCAGTAATATTGACTAATATATTTTTGCTCCTGATAAATTAATATCTTCTAATAGAAGACTAGAAATAGTGATTTCCAGTTACTTCTTTTGTTTAATCTTTACCTAAAGATATATCTGTTTTTATATAATAATATGTTTTATTTCAGATATTACTGTGCTTACGTTAGGACAATCAATATTCATCAAATTAGTTCGAGTAATTAGTTCTATAATATCTTGTATAACTTCCTTTAATACATTATTAGAAGTGGTAAAAACATGTAGTAAAAAAACACCTCGATTTAAAATTTTTAATAATATATCATTGAGAATTGTAATGAGTAAATCAATATTTTTTGATAAATAATTTACGCTTTCTTCAGAAAAATTTATATATTTTTTTTCAAAACTGAATGGTTGGATGACAATAAAAATAGTTAAAATGTTAAGTTTTTTATATTTCTACCAAGACAGGAGCAATTTTATACCTGTGTATCCACACCTATTCCTGCAGTAATACAAATTATTTTAGCTTTTTCTACTATTAATTGTAGTGTATCGAGATCTTATTCAGCAGACATGTTCCTAACTTCTGGATTGGCACTAGTGTATAATTCTTTTTTGATATTATTTCCAATCTATATAGTTTTTCCTACTTCTATTTTTTTAATGCTTGTACATCTCTGTATTAATTAAAAAAACTAACTTTTTTAATACGTTTTTGTATTATATGATGATCTATAGTATTTCCTACTTATTTTGCTATTCCAATTACTTAGATTAATGCGTTATTACTTAATTCTATAGCTTTGAACAGGTTTTGCTCCATTATATGCTATATTATAATATATATTTTAATAGATAATAAAATATTTTAAAAAATATTAAAATTTTTTTTAAAAACCAGGTATGGATTTTTTTAAAAATTGAGTAAAAAATTTTTTTCTAATCTCTTGTTCATTTTTAAATAATATTCTTTACTATAATGTAATAAACCTACTATTGTGGAATAAGAAAGTTTCTTTATCCTTTTTTCGTTTGGTTATTTTATAAGAATGATTAATAAAAACTGATATTCTAACTATTTTTTAGTATGATTTGCTAATTATTTCATTTGTGAAGATCTGTCAGTAAGAACTATTCTTACATTGAGTTTGTTTTTTACTCTTTTTTAGTGTAATTTTTTTAATTTTTTATTTCATGTTGTACTAAAGTTAGTAATTCCGCATATCTAATTTTAATAATTTTTTTTAATATTTCTTTTTATAAGCTATTTTCATTATTTTTAAATTTAAAATTTTAATTTTTAGGCGTTATTTATCACAGGTAGAATAGTAGATTTAAGATTTATTTTAATTCTTTTAGAATTGTTTGTGATATTAAAAATTATATGTAATAGTTACTAGTAACTAGATTTTTTGTATATAGAATTACAAGGCTGTATTCGAAAGATTTATTAACATAAAAAATGGGAATATCCATTGTATTTCTTTTTATATATGTTGATCATATAAACAAAAAGTACTTTTTCTGTTTTTTTAATACTGCTTTACTAGTAGATAATCCAGACAACATAAGTTCATCAATATATAACGTACATTTTTTAATATCTTTAATAATATTTTTTCAATATTATTGAAGCTATGTAA
>DATLVK010000002.1:0-10638 GCA_035577605.1 Buchnera sp. (in: enterobacteria)
ATTATAAGATAATCTATGTTCTAAATAAAATTTAGAGATTAGAGATGACTATTAAAACTCGTTTTGCACCTAGTCCTACTGGATATTTACATATAGGTAGTGCACGTACAGCTCTTTATTCATGGTTATTTGCTAAACATAATAAAGGTGTATTCGTATTACGTTTTGAAGATACTGATCTTGAACGTTCTACTGAATCATCTGTAAAAGGAATTTTAGATGGATTACAATGGTTAGGATTAAAATGGAATGAAGGACCTTATTTTCAAAGTAAAAGATTACAGTATTACATAAATATTATTTATTCTATGGTGGAATTAGGAAAGGCATATAAGTGTTACTGTTCTAATGATAGATTAGAGAAATTGAGAAGGAGTCAAATTTTAAAAGGTGAAAAACCAAGATACGATGGTAAATGTCGTGAGAATAAAGTTCATGATATGAAAAATATTTCTTATGTAATAAGATTTCGCAATCCTAAAAGAGGAAAAATTACTTTTTATGATAAAATTAGAGGGAAAATTATTTTTGAAAATAAAGAATTGGATGATTTAATCATTTTAAGAAGTAATGGAATTCCTACATATAATTTTTGTGTTGTAATAGATGATAGAGATATGAAAATTACCCATGTAATTCGAGGAGAAGATCATATTAATAATACTCCTCGTCAAATCAATATCTTAAAATCATTAGGTGCAGATATTCCTGTTTATGCTCATGTATCAATAATAATGGATAGTAAAGGAAAAAAATTATCTAAAAGAAACAATGTTATTGATGTTATGGAATATTGTAGAGAAGGATATTTGCCT
Source organism: Buchnera sp. (in: enterobacteria) (assembly GCA_035577605.1). Taxonomy (GTDB): domain Bacteria; phylum Pseudomonadota; class Gammaproteobacteria; order Enterobacterales; family Enterobacteriaceae; genus Buchnera_C. The sequence continues at coordinate 816 of DATLVK010000002.1, forward strand.
GAAGCTATTTTAAATTACATACTAAGATTAGGTTGGTCTCATGGTAACCAAGAAATTTTTAGTATAGATGAAATGAAAAAATTATTTACATTAGAAGGTTTAAGTAAATCAGCAAGTCGTTTTAACATAAAAAAACTATTGTGGTTAAATCATTATTATATTAATAAATTATCTGTAGATTATATAGAAAAATGTCTTAGGTATCATTTTAAAACAGAAAATATAGATATTTCAGAGGGTCCTATTTTAACTGAAATAATTAAAATGATAGGTCATAGATGCAATACTTTAAAAGAAATGGTGAAATTATCTCGGTATTTTTATCAAGAATTTGATTATTTAAACAATGAAATAACAAAAAAATATTTAAATATTAATAATATAACCATATTAAAAGAAATTAGTAAAAAAATTGCAGCTATCTCTGTTTGGAATATAAGTAATTTATCGGATATAATAAAATTGTTATCTGTTAAATTAAATATTTCTTTATCTAAAGTTGCTATGCCTGTTCGTTTTGCAGTGACAGGTTCTGTAAGTTCTCCTAGTATTGATACTACAATATATTTTATAGGTAAGGATCGTGTGTTATTACGTATTAGAAAAGCTATTAATTATATAAATAAATATTCAAATACTAAGAACAGCGTAAAATTATCTACTCATTAATTAATGTGATTGCAAGAATTTCAGAAGTATATTATTATCAGTGATAAATTATATTTTTTAACAATTAATTGTTTTATGGGGTCATAGCTTAATAGGGAAAGCGTTTGCATGGCATGCAAGAGGATAGCGGTTCAATTCCGCTTGACTCCACCAGTTTGTAATTAAAATTTTTTTAAAAAAAAATATTTTAATTACATAATTTTATTTATGTGCTGGATTTTGTTCCAGCACTATTTAATATTTTAAACTTGCATGTTCATGATTTCTTGATAACTAGAAACTAACTTATTCCTTAACTGCACAGCTAGATGTATAGTAATTGCAGATTTTTGTAAGTCTATCATAGCGTCACTCAAAGACACTCCAGGTTTATCTAATATAAAATCTTGGGAGTGTTTTTTTGCATTTTTTTGAGTTAAATTTATTTTATTTAATGTATTTTCAATACAGTTAAAAAAATTATTAAACAATGATTTATTTTTTTTTTCTGCATCGGTTAATACATTGAGATTAATTTTATTAATATTATTGCTAATACTTGTAATAGACATGATACCTCTACATTCGTAAATAATTTTATTGCTAATAATATAGCATATTTTTACTATAAGCATGAAATTCTATTAAAAATATAGATTTTTTATGTGTTAAATTTTATTATATAAAAAATAATAATAAGTAATAATTTAAAATAAAAATATTTTATGTAATTATATTGAATGTTTTTATTTTTAGTACTGATGGTCTGGATCCAATATAAGACAGGAAAATTTTATGAATCTTCAAAAAAATATTAATACAGATAATCAGTTGAAAGATAAAAAAATATTTAATAATGTTTTAAATCGATATTATATAAATTCTAAAGTATTAATAATATTAATTATATTATTAATAACTGTTATTATTTCAACTTCTATATGGGTTAAACCTAAACAATATAGTGTATTATATAATCGATTATCTGATAAAGATATAGGATCTATTGTTTCTCAATTAATAAAAATGAATATTCCTTATAAATTTAATGATACTTCAGGTGTATTATTAGTGCCAAAAAATAAAATAAATGAAATTCGTTTTTATCTAGCTAAACATGGTTTGCCTAAAGGATCTGGAATTGGATTTGAATTATTAGATAAAGAAAAATTTGGAATTAGTCAATTTAATGAGAAAATAAATTATCAGAGAGCTTTAGAAGGTGAATTAGCTCGTACAATTGAACGATTGAATGTAATAAAATTTGCTAGAGTACATATTGCATTCCCTAAATTTTCTTTATTCGTACATGAAAAAAAAGAACCAACTGCGTCTATTATTTTAGATTTACAACCTGGACAATGTTTAGATAGAAGACAAACTAATGCTATTCTTTATTTTATTGCTAGTAGTGTATCTGGACTGACACCAGATCATATTACTATTGTTGATCAATTTGGTCATTTACTGAATAATTTAGACTTTTTTAATAATGAAGTTAATGACATGCATATTAGATATACTGAAGCAATAGAAAAAAAATATAAAAAGAGAATTGAAGATATTTTAAGTCCTATTTTAGGTCTAAATAATATTCGTGCTCAAGTGACAGCGCAAATAGATTTTAATAATCAGGACAAAACAGAAGAAAAATATAAACCAAATTTTGACAATTCTCATAAGGCTATTCGATCTTATCAAAGCACTCATAACATAAATTCTGGTAGTAGAAATCTTGATATATTAATACCAGATGATTCTTTACATACATCATCTAATATATCTAAGAATAATAGTAATCATGTTAAAGATTTACAGATATCAGATTCTAGTAAATTAAAAGATACGTATGTAAAAAAAAATAATAATAAATTAGATAAAAGATCTTATTTTTTTGATAATGCTAAAAGTTATCATGATGATATTATTAATTATGAGTTAGATCATACTATTCTACATACCAAAATTAATATTGGAAAAATAAAACGGTTATCAACAGCTGTAGTAGTTAATTTTATTAAAAATGAACAGGGAAAATCTATTCCAATATCTATGGATTTAATAAAAAACATTAATAGCTTGACTCGTCAAGCTGTAGGATATTCTAAAGAACGAGGAGATACTGTAAATATAGTAAATTCTTTATTTTTAAATGATATAGATATGTCTAAAATATCTAACTTAACTCCATTTAATATAGATCAACACTACTTTAAAAATGACAAAAACATTAATAATACATATAAGAAAGAAAATAATATTAAACAATATTTTATGTGGCAAGACTTAATAAAATCTAATTTTTTATTAAGAATTTCTCCTTTTATTATTTTATTGTTATTATGTTTTATTTTATTACAATTTTTTATTTTTATAAAAAAGATAAGAAGATATAAATCTTTATATATAAAAATTATGAATGAACAAAAAAATATAATCGCACAGCAGGTTGGTAAGAAAAACATTACGCATGATGTTAATATTAAAAAAACTTCTAATGATTTATTGAAAAATAATTCACATATTATAGAAAAAATTGTAAGAGAATGGATGAGTGATAAAAAATTATGAGTTTAAATGGTATTGAGAAAAGTGCAATTTTATTAATGTCAATAGGTATTGATTCAGCAGTAAAAGTATTAAAAAATTTCACTAATCTTGAAATACGTAAATTGTTAAAATGTATGATTAATGTCAATCAAATATCTTCTATAGAAGTTAATCAGGTATTACAAGAATGTATAGATTTCATACATCCTATTAATTATTTTAGTTATGTTTATGGTGACTATTTATGTTTAATTGTAAAAAAAATATTAGGTGAACAGGATGCAACTGTTTTTCTGGAAGAAAATCTTCGCATAAAAGATATAGATTCTGGTATTAAAAAATTAAATGCTATAGATGCAAATCAGTTATTTAAATTAATTGAACACGAACATATTCAAATTATTACTATTTTATTAGTACATATAAAGGATTGTCAAGCAGCTCAAATCCTTTCTTTTTTTACTGATCAAAAACGTTCTGAAATAGTATTGCGTATTGCGACATTTTCTGGTATTAAAAAATTTGGAAGAATGGAATTAGTAAAAATAATTAATAATATTCTAAGTCGTTATGAAAAATTTTTAAATCATCAGATATCCATAAACAAGGCAGCTGATATTATTAGTTTAATGAAAGAAATAGATAAAAAATTAATAATTGATAATTTATCTAATGTTGATAAAGATTTAACACAAAAAATTTTGAATAAAATATTATTGTTTAAAGATTTAATCAATATTAAAGATAAATATATTCATTATTTAATAAATAAAATAAAATTAGATACAATATGTATCAGTTTACGTGATGCAAATGAATTGCTTAAAAATAAATTCATAAAAAATATGTCGGAGAAAGATATATGTTATTTACAAAAAAAATTATCTGAAAAATATACTTTATCAATTTCTGATATAACTAATGCTCAAACATCGATACTTAAAACTATGAGATCTTTACTGAAAACAGGAGAAAGTATTATTGAAAGCAAGAAGGTAAAATAATGTCCGATATAACATCAAAGAAAATATGGAGGAAATGGTATCCTGAAGAGTTATCTTTATCACAGTGTATAAAAAAAAATACTTATATTATACATAAAGATCAATTATTTAAGAAGAATCAAATTTCTATCTTTTCTAATGTAAAAAAAGAATTTTGTAATCAACAAAAAACTGAAATACATAAAAAAAATTGTCAAAAACATAAAAACAAAGAAGCATTAGATTATAAAGTTGAAATGGAAAACAGTGTATTAGAATTTAAAAATAAGCAAAAAATTGTACAAAAAAAAATTAATACATTTCTTTCAGATTTTGAATCAGCATTAGATTCTTTAGATAATGTTATTTCAACTCGTTTAATACATCTAACTTTAAAAGTAACTGCAAAAATTATAGGTGAAAATCCTTTAATAAAAACTTCTTTTATCTTAAATAGAATTAAAGAAATAATTAAGATAGAATCTATTAATTTTTGCAAACCAAAATTAATTATTCATCCAGATGATCATGACTTAATTAAAAAAAATTTTGGTAAGATGTTTAGTATGTATGGTTGGAGTATCTCTTGTGATAATAGAATAAATTTAGGAGGTTGTAAAATAGAATCAGAAGATAATAATTTAGATGCCACTATTGCTACTCTTTGGCATGAACTATGTAAACTTTCTTTATGTAATGAGAATTGTTCATGAATGTACGATTAACAAAATGGTTAAAAAACATAACTGTTTTTGAAAATAAGATTTCTGATCTTTCTATAGGTTTTACCTATGGATATTTAACAGGTATTAATGGTATTGTATTAGAAGTTACTGGCTTAAATTTACCGATTGGAGCAATATGTTTTATTGAAAGTATATTCGATAGTCACTGTACTGAAATAGAGTGTGAAGTAATTGGTTTTAAAGAGAAAAAGTTATTATTAATGCCTATTGAGGAAATAAGCAGAATTCAGCTAAATTCTCGTGTGTTTTCTAAGCCAGAAAATAATGAGATAAAAAATATTGCTACTCTTTTACCAACAGGTTTGGCGTTATTAGGGAGAGTAGTAGATGGTTTAGGTCGTCCATTAGATAAAGGTTCTCCACTTAATGCAGAAGATTTTTTATCTTTAACATTCGATAAAATAAATCCTTTAGAACGTTTTCCTATTATTGATGTATTGGATACGGGTGTACGATCTATAAATTCTCTATTAACTGTTGGAAGAGGACAAAGAATGGGTATATTTTCTAGCTCAGGTGTAGGTAAAAGTGTATTACTTGGTATGATTGCTAGATATACTCAGGTTAATATTATCGTTATAGCACTTATAGGTGAACGAAGTCGAGAAGTAAAGGATTTTATAAATAACATTCTTGGTGTAGAAGGTTTATCTCGTTCTATAGTAATTGCTGTTCCTTCTGATCATTCATCATTATTACAAGTAAAAGGAGCTATTTATGCTACGCGTGTTGCAGAATATTTTAGGAATAAAAAATATCATGTTTTATTAATTATGGATTCTTTAACGCGTTATGCAATGGCTTATCGAGAAATAGCATTATCTATGGGAGAACTACCAGCAACTAAGGGTTATCCGCCTTCTGTATTTTCAAAATTATCGGCTTTAATAGAAAGGGCAGGTAATGGAAAACATGGTTTAGGTTCTATTACAGCTTTTTATACGGTATTAAGTGAGATTAATATAGATAATGATCCAATAGCAGAATCAGTACGATCATTTTTAGATGGACACATTGTGTTATCAAGATTATATGCTGAATCTGGACGATATCCAGCAATTGATATTGAACGTTCTATTAGTCGTTTAATGCCAAATTTAGTCGATAGTAGTTATTACGTACAAGTGTGTTACTTTAAAAAATTAATATCGGTTTATCAACGTAATCAAGAATTAATAAATGTTGGAGCTTATGTTTCAGGTAGCAATCCTATACTTGATCAGGCAATTAAAATTTGGTCTCAATTAGAAGATTTTTTAAAACAAGATGTCAAAGAATCTTTTAATTATATTGATTCTTGTGAGACATTAAAAATTATTTTAAGCTAATTTTAAAAGTTATAATTTTTAGGAAAACATATAATGTTAAAACGATCAGTTATTTCGATTTTAAAAATATTAGAAAAGAAAAAAATAGAACATAAAGCAATTATATTGAAAAATATAATCCTAAAAAAAAAAATCTATTGTGCAATTAAATTTGTTAAAAAAATATAAATATGATTATAATAATCAATTGAATAATTACATGAAACTTGGTTTAACTGGAGTAAGATGGAAAAATTATATTGAATTTATTAAAATATTGGAAATTGGAATACTGCAGCAAAATAAGATTATTATGGAATATAATAATGAATTAAAAAGTCATTTTTCTGATTGGCGTTATTTGTATAGTAAAATACAGGGATGGAAATCTTTGTTTCTTCAAGTAATAACAGAAGAATTGCAAAAAAAAATAGAATTAGAAGAGATACATATAGATGAATTTTTTATATTAAAAATTTTAAAAAATAGGAGTACAAAAATATAAATGTTACATATACTAAATGTTTTTAGAAATATTTCGTATTGTATTAATGCTCATTCATCAATATTTCTTAAGCAATCGAATTCTATTACATATTATTATAAAAATAACTTTTTTTTACAATACAATAAAAACATACATAAAATAAAAAAACAGTATGGTTTTAATATGTTTTATATTAATATTCTATTAACTAATTTATTAGATAAAAAAAATTTTTTTAATGTATCTTGTTCTTTATTTAATAAATATAATTCTTTATGTGTTAAAATCAAAGATAATCATTCTCATATACAGCATTTTAAAATAAAAAAATTATGTTTATTTGATAAAAATTGTATTAGATTAAAATATAAAAAAAAATCAACAACATTAAATACGAATCAATTCATAAAAAAAAATTATAGTATCTTGTACTTAATATATCAAAAAAATAAGATATTAAATAAAATTTTGTTACATAATTTTAATATCAAATTTTTTAATAAAAGATTAGAGCTTAATAAAAATATATTATCTTTTTTATATCTTTTTTTAAAAAGTTTAATAGGATCTATTGGATCTCATAATGTTGCTTGCAAAAATTTTAAAATATCTATAAATAATTATCTAATATTATTAGATAAACAGTTTAATAGAATTGATATCTCTTTTATAAAAGAAATATTTTTTTTAAAGAAAAAAGAAGATATAAAAATGTTTTTTAATATTTTGGATAAATATCATTTTATAAATTTAGATCATCAATGTAAAATTATACCTAAAGATGGTAATTTTTATTTTGATTGTTTATCAAATTTAAAATTAAATTTTTTTTATAGAAATAAAATTTGGCGGAAAATCATGCATTATGAAATTTTAACAAAAATTTATAATATAAAGTATGTAGTAGATTTTAAATTGTATCAAGAATGTTTAGGTTTTCTTTTTTTAAGATTAAAAATAAATTTTAGAGATAAAATTGCTAAATTTTATATCTTTTCTAAGAGTAATAAAATATATTCTGTTTTAAAATCATCAGTTTCTTTCTTAAAAAATATTTTTAATAAAAATAGCATTAAATTGTCAGAAATTACTATTAACAACCAATGTTTTTTTCAAAATCAAAAACATAAAGATAAAAAAAAATATTTTAATCAATTGATTTTTGTTTCTAATTTTAAAAAAGAAAATAAAAGACTGAATTCTATTTTATTTTTTAATAAAATTTATATTAAAAATATTATTTCACCTTCTAATAAAATTGATATTTATGCATAAACATATTTATTATCATCATAATTTTAAATATATATAGTATTTATTTTTTAAACATTTTTTAGTTAGAGAGTTACTGATGGAAATAGATGTTAATTCTATAAATAATCGAAAAAAAGTGATTAATTATCATAAAAAAAAACAAGACAATAAAGATAATCATGTTGCATCAAAAAAAAATAATGTACATACATATAATATAAAAAACAATTATAGTATTACAAAAAATGATATTAATTTATTTAAAAAAATAAATAGTCATTTTATACATTTATTTTCTATAGATATATCTGATTACCTTAATATTAATAAAATTAATATAAAATTATCTGAATTAAAAATTGAAATTGATTGTAAAAATATAAAAAATTTTAAAAAACCAATAGTTTTAAATTTAATAGAAATTAATCAATGTAAAAATTCTTCTTTTATAATTTTTTCTTCTGATTTTATATCAATGATAATAGAAAATTTATTTGGAGGTAATCAATTAACAATAAGTTCTTATGATTATAATAAAAAAATTACCGATATAGAATGTAATATACTCCAAAATATTACAGAAATAGTGATAAAAGCATATAAAAAATCTTTTGAAAGTTTTTTTCCAATGGAAATAAAGTATATTACACATAAAATTATTTCTGATGAAGATAGTATTTCGTATTTTAAAATAGATACGTGTTTTGTCACTACTTTTCAGATGATGATTGGTTCTATTAAAGGTATTTTTAGTATTTTTATTCCTCTAATAGAAGTAAAAAAAAATTTATTAAATATAAAAATTACAGAAAAATTAGAAAACTATAAAAATCAGGAAAAAAAAAATATATTGAAAAATATACATGATTTAAATGTAACTATAACAGTAAAATTAACAGAAAGTATTGTTTATTTATCAAAGGTTTTACAGCTAAAATTAGGAGATATAATACCGATCAAAGAACCAGAAAATGGTATAGTTTATATAAATGGTTGTCCTATTTTATTGGGTAAGTATAAGATTGTAGATGGAAGACATGCCTTATGTGTTAACACTTTGATAGGATCTGATATTAAATCATAATTATAATAAGGTAAAATCTAATGGATAATGTAAAAAAAACATTAGAAAATAAAACATTTAATAATCATAATGTAGATTTTAAAGATGATAACAGTACTGATATAAATAATAAAGATGAACACAAATATCAATCTCAAGTATTAAATCCTAAAGATAATGGTGTATTATTAAAAGATATTAATCATATCATTAATGTATCAGTAAATCTTGCAGTACAATTAGGTCAAGCTAAAATAAAAATAAAAGATTTACTTGCAATATCGACAGGATCAGTACTTATTTTAGATAAATTAATAGGTGAACCTTTAGATGTTTTTGTGAATGAATCATTAATAGCTAAAGGGGAAATAGTAGTAGTGGGAAATAAATACGGGATACGCATTACTTGGATTGTAGATTCTCAAAAAATATAACTTTTTAGAGTTAATAATTAATGAAAAACGATATTATACAGCATGTATCATCAACACTACCTAATTTTATGATTGAAAAAACATTCTCACAAGTTAGTTTGACATTATTACAAATAATAGTATTAATTATATTACTAAGTTGGATTTTTAAAAAAATTTTTTTAATACAACCATATGAAAAAAATTCATTTATTAAAATAATATCTAAAACATCTATTGGATCGAATGAAAGTATTGTCGTAATAGAATTGCAAGATATTAGATTAGTATTAGGTTTAACGAAAAATAGAATTACTTATTTACATACTTTAACTATTTCTAAATCAGAAATTTTAGAAAAAAAAAACTTAT
>DATLVK010000003.1:0-8579 GCA_035577605.1 Buchnera sp. (in: enterobacteria)
TAAAGAAGAAGGATTAAGAGTTATTTTAGTTAACTCTAATCCAGCAACAATTATGACTGATCCTAATATGGCCGATGCTACCTATATCGAGCCAATTAACTGGAAAACTGTTCAAAAAATTATAGAAAAAGAAAAACCAGATGCATTATTACCTACTATGGGTGGACAAACTGCTTTAAATTGTGCTTTAGAATTAGAAGAGAAAGGTATTTTATTGAAATTTAATATAGAAATGATAGGAGCCACTGTTAATGCAATTAAAAAAGCAGAGAATCGCTTTCTATTTGAAAAAGCAATAAAAAAACTTCATTTACAAACTGCTCAATCAGGTATAGCACACAATACAGAAGAAGCTTTTAACATTTCTAAAAAAATAGGATTTCCATGTATTATTCGTCCTTCTTTTACAATGGGAGGAAGTGGTGGCGGAATTGCATATAATCAAGAAGAATTTAAAGAAATATGTGAAAGAGGTTTTGAATTATCACCTATTCAAGAACTTTTAATTGATGAATCACTTATTGGATGGAAAGAATATGAAATGGAAGTTATCAGAGATAAAAATGATAATTGTATTATAGTATGTTCTATTGAAAATTTAGATCCAATGGGTATACATACTGGGGATTCTATTACTATTGCACCTGCACAAACACTCAGTGATAAAGAATATCAAGTGATGAGGAATGCATCTATAAATATTTTACGAGAAATAGGCGTAGAAACAGGAGGATCTAACGTTCAATTTGCTATCAATCCTAAAAATGGAAGAATGATTGTTATTGAAATGAATCCGAGAGTATCTCGATCATCAGCATTAGCCTCTAAAGCAACTGGTTTTCCAATAGCTAAAATTGCTGCTAAATTATCTATAGGATATACTCTTGATGAATTAAAAAATGATATTACTGGAATTAATACTCCTGCCTCATTCGAACCCGCTATAGATTACGTAGTGACTAAAATCCCTAGATTTGATTTTGAAAAATTTTCAGGATGTAACGATAGACTAACAACTCAAATGAAATCTGTTGGTGAAGTAATGGCAATCGGTCGTACTTTTCAAGAATCAATACAGAAAGCTATTAGGGGATTAGAAATAGGATCTAATGGTTTTGAATCTCAATTAAATAAAAAATATAAAATATCACTAAATACAATTAAATATGAACTAAAAGAAGCAGGAGCCATGCGTATCTGGTATATTGCTGATGCTTTTAGAATAGGTATGTCTATAGAATCTGTTTATAATTTAACATCAATTGATAAATGGTTTTTAATACAAATTCAAGAATTAATTTTTTTAGAAAAACAAATAGAAAAAAAAGGAATAACAGGATTAAATTACATATTTTTAAAATTATTAAAACAAAAAGGATTTTCTGATTCACGTATTGCAAACCTACTCAATAGACATGAAAAAGAAATAAGAACAATTCGTTATCAATTAAATCTACATCCAGTGTACAAAAGAATCGATACTTGTGCTGCTGAATTTTCTACTGAAACAGCATATTTATACTCTACCTGGGAAGATGAATGCGAATCTAATCCAAATCAAAATAATAAAAAAGTAATAATTCTAGGAGGTGGACCTAATCGAATAGGACAAGGAATTGAATTTGATTATTGTTGTGTTCATGCTGCACTGGCTTTACGAGAAGATGGTTTTGAAACTATTATGATTAATTGTAATCCAGAAACAGTATCTACAGACTACGATATTTCTGACCGTCTATATTTTGAACCTTTAACTCTTGAAAACATTTTAGAAATAGTAAAAATAGAACAACCTTATGGCGTTATTATCCAATACGGAGGACAAACACCATTAAAATTAGCGAAATCATTTGCAGCAGAAGGAGTGCCAATAATAGGTACAACCCCTAATTCTATTGATAGAGCTGAAGATCGTAATCTTTTTCAAAAAATTGTCTCAAAATTAAATTTAAAACAACCACTAAATGCAACAGTTACTACTTTAGAAGAAGCAAAAATACAATCTGTAAAAATAGGTTTTCCTATTATGATAAGACCATCCTATGTTTTAGGTGGAAGAGAAATGAAAATTGTATATGATGAATGTACTCTTGAAAACTATTTTAACAGAAAACTTAAAAATAATTCTCCAATTTTTTTGGATCATTATTTAGAAGATGCCGTAGAAATAGATGTTGATGCTATTTGTGATGGAGAAAATGTATTAATAGGTGGTATTATGGAACATATAGAACAAGCGGGTGTACATTCAGGAGATTCAGCTTGTTCCCTGCCTACCTATACATTAGAACTAAAAATACAAAATACTATTAGAAAACAAGTTAAAAAACTTGCTATTGCATTATCAGTGAAAGGACTAATGAACGTACAATTTGCCGTTAAAAGTAAAGAAGTATATATTATTGAAGTTAATCCAAGAGCTTCTAGAAGTGTACCATTTGTCTCTAAAGCAACAGGAATATCATTAGCAAAAATTGCTGCACGAGTTATGTGTGGCAGAACATTAGTAGAACAAGGATATATCCAAGAAATTATTCCTGCTCACTATTCTGTAAAAGAAGTAGTATTACCATTTAATAAGTTTCCAGGAGTTAATCCTATACTTGGTCCAGAAATGCGATCTACAGGAGAAGTTATGGGAATAGGAAAAAATTTTTCAGAAGCATTTTCCAAAGCTATGCTCGGAGCTCAAATTGTTATAAAAAAAGCAAGTAGAGTACTTATTTCCGTTAAAGAAAAAGATCAAAAAAGTGTTATAAATTTAGCAATAAAATTAAAAAAAATAGGTTTTAAATTAGATGCTACTTTAGAAACAAACATAGCTTTAAAAAAAGCCGGTATTTATTCTAGATTGGTTAACAAAGTACATGAAGGACGTCCTCATATACAAGATCGTGTAAAAAATAGAGAATACGTATATATAGTAAATACTACAGATTCTGATCAATATATTAATCAAAATGAATTAATTTGTAGAAGTGCCCTGCAATATAAAGTACATTATGATACTACATTAAACGGAGCTTTTGCCACTGTAATGGCACTTTCTGAAAATCCAATAAAAAATATACTGTCTTTACAAGAAATCCATAGGAAAATATAATTTTTATTATTATATGATAATTTAAAATAATGATAAGCATCATTGCTGCCATATCTAAAAACCAAGTTATTGGCAATAACAATACACTACCATGGAATGTTCCTAAAGACCTTGCATGGTTTAAAAAACACACATTATATAAAAGTGTTATCATGGGTAGATTAACATGGGAATCTATTGGAATACCTTTACCTATGAGAGAAAATATTGTCATAAGTAAAAGAAAAATTGATAAAAAAGGAATAATTTGGGCTAATTCTATTGATCAAGCGATAAAATTGGCTCAATATAATAAAGAAATAATGATTATTGGAGGAGGTAGTATTTATGCACAAACTATATATCAAATTGACAAACTATATTTAACTCATCTTAATATCCATGTTATAGGAGACACTTATTTTCCAAATTATAAGAAAATAAAATGGAAAACTATATTTTACGAATATCATCATGCTGATAAAATAATTAATTTTAATTACCAATTCCAAATATTAGAAAGAAAAAATTAATTATTACACATTAAACAATAAATTACTTATCTACCTAACAAGACTGAGAAAAAAGAACATAATCTTCTAAACGTATCATAGTTAATGCATTACCCCAACAACAACCTGTATCTAATGCAAAAACATTATCTGGTGTATGTTTACCTAATAAAGACGACCAATGTCCAAAAAAAATAGAATATTTTTTATATAACTTATTTGTAATAGCAAACCAAGGTTTTAATGGTTTTGTGAAATCAGATGGAGATTTTTTACAAATCATATTTAAATTACCATTAGGGAAAATATAACGCATACGCGTAAATGCATTAGTAATAAAACGTAAACGATCAAATCTTGTCATATTTTCTGTCCAATGATTCGTATCATTATCACGTAATAAACGTAAAAAAATAAGATAATCTTGACTAGATAATATTGATTCAACTTCTTTAGCACAATGAATTAACGTATTAAGATTCCACTTAGGATAAATTCCTGCATGAGAGACAATAATTTTTTTTTCTTCATCTATCCGTAATAAAGGTTGTTTACGTAACCAGGAAATCAATATTTTAGCATCTTTGTATTCTATAATATCCGTTATAAAATCCTCTTTTCTATTCTTATTGACACCATAATACACCGATAACAAATGTAAATCATGATTACCTAACACTACTTTTGCTCTTTCTCCAAGAGAAAACAAAAAACATAATACATCTAATGATTCAGAACCTCGACATACTAAGTCTCCTGTACACCAAAGTGTGTCTTTTATCGGATTGAATGATACTTTATGTAATAACAATTTTAATTGATTATAACAACCATGTATATCACCTACAAGATATGTACTCATTTTAAAATCCAAGATGCTATTGTGATATTTTTTAATAAAATAAAATTCATATTTAAAAAATAAAAAATACTACTGTGTCGTTAAATAATTAGCCAATTTAAAATATTGTGATATTGTTAAATTTTCTGCTCTTAACATAGGATTAATTCCTAATGCCATCATTGTTTCAATATGAAAAAATTTAGACAAACTATGACGTAATATTTTTCTTCGTTGTCCAAACGCTGCATTAGTGATCATTTCTAATACTTTTATCTTGCTAATCGGTATAGGCAATTTTATATGAGGAATTAATCTAATAAATACAGAATTTACTTTTGGAACAGGTAGAAAAGCGCTCGGAAATACAGTTAATAATGGCTCTACATTACAATAATATTGAGCTATTATACTCAAGCGACCATAGCATTTCATTCCCGGAGAAGCAGACAAACGATCAGCTACTTCTTTTTGCAACATAAAATGCATGTCTTCAATAATACTGAAAAATTTAAAAAGATATAAAATAAATCGAATAGAAATATTGTATGGAAGATTACCAAAAATGCGTATTTTTTTATTTTTTTTATTAAAAATATCAAAAAAATTAAAATTTATTGCATTTTTTTGGAATATTTTTAATTTATCTGAAAATGAACGATTAGCTAAACAATTTGCTAAATTAGAATCTAATTCTATTACATATAGTCTTTCTAAAAAAAAACAAATTGGTTCAGTTAATGCAGCTAAACCAGGTCCTATTTCCAAAATATTGTCTTTTAATTTTGGCTGAATAAATTGTACTATTTTATTAATTACTGATTGCTCTATAAGAAAATGTTGACCCAATTTTTTATTTGGTATATGACTGTTATAATGCTTATTATTATTTGTTAACATGATAACCAAAAGTATGTTTATACTAAATTATATATATATTAATACCTAAAAATATTAATATATTTTTACCAAACTGAAAAATATTTGTACTATATATTTTATATGTATACTTGATTTTCTAATAATACTATCATTTAGTATTTCACAATATGCTAAATATTTTACTATATTAAATTCTATTAATTTTATATTTAATAAAAAATAATATCAAGAAGAATGTTTCTTAAAAAATAATATAAAAGACTGAAAATAGGTTTTATATCAAATTTTTATTAATTAACATAACAACATTAATTAATATTCTAGTGATAGCACGATAGATTTTACTATAAAAAAACATTTTTTTATCATTAACAAGTAATATAAGTCATTATTTATTTATTTTCATATATTCACTACTTCTGTTATTCTTGAATAAAAATCATAATAAAAACAATGAAATAATAACTAGATATTTTATATTTACATGTAATTTTAAAAAAATATTTATTTAATATCTACAATAAAAATTATTTACAATTGTAAAATATTATAGTTTTGATATATTTTATTTAATATTTTATAATACATATCAATGTAATCAAGATATTTATTTACGTTAAATATATAGAAATATTTATATATAAAAATATTAATTCATGAAAATCACACTTTTAAATAAAGTTACAATAATTTATAAGAAATAAAATCTATGGAATCTTGGTCAATATATATCATTACCCAATCTCTTTCTTATTTATCTATTATAGTATTCTTAGTATCTTTTTTAGAATCTTTAACACTAGTTGGATTATTCCTTCCGGGTATTGTATTAATGGCTAGTTTAGGAACATTAATTGGGCATGGATCTTTAAACTTTTATTCATCTTGGATTGCTGGTATTATAGGTTGTTTACTTGGAGATTGGACTTCCTATTACATTGGTTGGCGTTTTAAGAACTGGTTACATAATTTATCTTTATTAAAAAAACATCAATCGATCTTAAAAAAAATTAAAAATGCTTTATATAAACACAATATAATTACTATATTAATAGGAAGATTTATTGGTCCAACTAGACCTTTAGTACCAATGGTTTGTGGAATGTTAAAATTACCATTAAAAAAGTTCATTATACCCAGTACACTGGGATGTTTTTTTTGGCCACCTGTATACTTTTTTCCAGGTATTCTTGCAGGATTAGCCATTAAAACTCCTTTTGATAAAATTGATAATAATTTTAAATGGTGCATGTTAATTGTTGTATCTCTAATTTGGTTTACATTATGGTTGTTATGGCGATGGTGGAAATGTAAAAAATACGGATACTTAATATTTTCATTATCCGAAAAAAAAATAAAATATTTAACTATAATAAGTGTTCTAATAAGTATTCTTAGTCTCATTTCTATACAATTTCATCCTGAAATGAAAGTATTTCAAAAAACTTTAGGACTAATATTTTTACAATAAGACATTGTAATTAATAATATGTTCTATACAAAAATAGTAATTAAAATATTAATAATATAACTTTGCCAAAATTTATATATCGGCACTAAATAGCATTAGTTTCTATAGACTAATACTGTCTTATAGCGTTCTGATCAATTACGCTATGTGCCGACTTATTAATTAATATACATTATGTTTTAAACAGACTATACATAAAAAAAATCTATATGTAATAATTTAGGTTTAAATGAATGTCTTTGTACAGATTGCACTTTCACCTCATATTTTATACTATCTAATACTAAATAAACATTATTTTTATAAAATTCAGATTTTAATTGCATATTAAATATACTATCATGATCTAATTCAATAGAAATATTAGATTTTTTTTTACCATAAAGAATAGCCGGTAATTTATTATTTAAACGCAAATATCGACTAGCACTTTTACCTGTTTTATTTCTTATTTTCCCATTAATGATAAACATAATTAGTTCTCATGTAGTTGATAAACATATATTTTACAAAATAGTAAAATACACAACTACGACATTATATTATAGTATATATATAATATCGTTACATATTATATCAAGATTACTATTTTTAAAAAATGATGAAATTTTCATATACAATAAAATTAAATGTAATACTTATTAATATATTACAGTAAAAACATGTTTTTATAAAAATAAATATAAAAATTTATTTTTTATATTTATATTAATAATATTATTGTTTAGATTTTAACCAAGAAATTTCTTCTGACCAAATATTAGAATCAATTGTTTCTAAAATAATAGGAATATCATCAAAACGGTGATCTTGCATCATCCAAATAAAAGCATTACACCCTATATTACCCTTTCCTAAACTATGATGACGATCAATACGACTATTTAAATCACCTTTAGAATCATTTATATGAACTCCTCTTAAATAATTAAATCCAACAATTTCATCAAACATCTTAAAAGTATTATTATATGCATCTTTAGTTCGTAAATCATAACCAGCAGAAAATAAATGACAAGTATCCAAACATACTCCAATTCGAGATTTATCTTCAATTTTATTAATAATACTAGCTAAATGCTCAAAAGAATAACCAACATTAGAACCTTGACCTGCTGTATTTTCTATTACTAAAGTAACATTTTTAGTTTTATTTAAAGACAAATTAATAGAAGTAGCTATAATTTCTAAACAAGAATTTTCAGTAATTTTATGTAAGTGACTCCCAGGATGGAAATTAAATAGTACTAAACCTAAATCATCACATCTAATAATTTCATCTAAAAAAGCATTCCTAGATTTTTTTAATAAATCAGAATCAGGATGCCCTAAATTAATTAAATAACTACCATGAGGTAAAATGTGGTTTGCTTGATAATTTAATTTATTGCATACTGCTTTAAAGTCAAAAATTATTTTCTCACTTAAAGGAGTAGATTGCCATTGCCTTTGATTTTTAGTAAAAAATGCAAAAGCGGTTGCTCCTAATTGATATGCACGTAATACAGATATATCTAATCCACCTGAAATACTAACATGAGCACCAATATACTTCATACATAACTGGTTCCTTTAAAAAATATTAATATCTTTTATATTATATTATAATAAAAAATTATATATTATTTAAAATAAAAATATAATAAAATTTATCTTTATGTAAAATAAAAAATCTTATCAAGATTGATATTCTTAAAAATTACAACACTTACAAAATAATTATTTTTTATAAAATTATTTTATAATTCACTACTTGAAATATTGATTAAAAATAATAGAAGTAAATTAATT
>DATLVK010000004.1:0-4150 GCA_035577605.1 Buchnera sp. (in: enterobacteria)
AATAACAACTATTTCTTAAATAAAAGTTTTCATATATAATTGTTATAGATATTAAAAATAAGTATTTAATTTAAAAAATTAATTATATTTTAGTTTTATTAAATCATACAAATCATGAATTAAAGAATCTTTAAGATATACCCATGATCCAGGTGATAAATATTTGGGTAAAATAATATTTGCATAACTAATACGAATTAATCTATTTACTTGTACTTCTACTGCTTCCCATATTCTTCTTACTTCACGATTTCTACCTTCTGTTAACGATACTATAAACCATTTATTTTTAGTATACTGAGATTTTAATTCAATACTTTTAAATACAGCATACCCATCTTTAAGATAGACACCTGATCGTAATTTATTTATTTTCTTATAATCTATATGTCCAAACACACGAACTGCATATTTTCTTACAATATTAAACTTTGGATGCATGAGACGATAAGCTAATTCTCCATCAGTGGTAAATAAAAGTAAACCACAACTATTTAAATCCAATCTACCAACCATAATCCACTTAGCATTATTTAATACAGGTAAGGTTTCAAAAACTGTATTACGTTTTTTAGGATCATTATAAGTACAAATATATCCTTCTGGTTTATAATAAATTAATACACGAGGTTTTTTTTTTTATTAAATAAGAAATAGTTTTCATTAATAGTTAATGATTTAATATTTTTTTTAGAAAAACGTTGACCTATTTTGACTTTTTCCCCATTAATGAGGATAAGATCAGATCTTATCATTTTTTCAATATGACGACGAGAACCATAACCTGAATTAGCTAATATTTTTTGTATTTTTTCATTCATATTCAACTCTTTAATTAATATATCTTTTTTAAAATATTAGTATCAATATAAAATTTATTATCTAATAAAAAATATTTTTATATTTTTTTATTTAGATCACAATACATTGTATATCATACATAGTATCTATTTAATCAATTATTTTAATAATTCTTATTTTAATCATTTTATATTAATTCTTTTTGCATGGAATTAATGTCAGTAGTATTCCAAATATTAAAGGTATTATTAATAGTAATTGATTAGTAGGAATAATATATCCAAAAATATAATAATCTAAACCAGTAGCAATAAATGGAAAAATTAAAAATACAATAGAGGCATGAAAAGCATTAACTTTTTTTTGTAAATAAAAATAAGATAATATACCAAATATACCAGAAAAATCACCAAGATAAACGGTTGCTAAAATTGATAGACTGGAAAAATTATTAATAATTGGATGTTCAAAATACCAAGCCCCAGTTAGTAAAATAATACCAGATATTAATGAAGGTAATGCATTAAATGTTAAGACAGATACTTTATAAGATTTTTTTTTACATTCTACGTACATAATTGCATGACTTACTACTGCTAATATTAATGCAATAATTCCCTTACATTTACAATCATGAATTATATATACTGCGTTAAATAAAATAAAAATGAGAATAAATGTAGCTATTATTAATCCTATTTTTTGTAAAAAAAATATTTTTTTTTTCAATAAAAAAAAAGAAGTAATTAAAATAGCAATTGGCATATTTGAAAAAATTACAGAAGATACGTATGCATTAACATATAGTCCACCATATAGCATTAATGAAAACGGAATAGAAAAATAAAATATGCAAATAATAAATTGAAAAAATCGTTCTCCCGGCGGAAAAAGTAAAGGGGTTCTATTATAGTATGCCATGCCAATCAATATAGGAGCAGCCAGTAAAAAACGCATACCAGTGGCGAAAAAAGGAGGAATAGTATTTATAGCAATTTTCATTGCTATCCAAGTGGAGCCCCATGTAACAGAAACTAAAAAAAATAATATAATTATCGTAATATTACGCATAAAATACTTCCAATAAATAAGATATATGGGATTATAAAAACAGAATAATTCTATCATTTATTTTTAACTAATATATGTATCATATATATTTACATTTTAAATTTTATAAAATAGTTAAAAAATAAAAAATAAAAATTTATTAACATTATTTAATATAAATAAGTATAGAAATTTATTCTATATTATAAATTTTTATAATAATTATTGTTAATATGAGGAAATTTTAATTTATGTTTTTTTAAATAAAGAGATTGCACATATATGAAAAATACAACACTAATATTATTAATGATATTTAATCATATTAAAATACTGATGCAGTATATATTTTACATAAAATTAATTGTATTGATATATAAAAGATTATTAATCTAATTGAATAATATTTATTAGTAATGTTTTTTACTAAAAATAAAATTTATGATAAAAATGTTTATTTTTTATGTCAATATAATGTATTAATATAGGAAATTAATATGAAAAATATTTTAAAGAAGATATATGAATCACAGTTATTAACTGCTTTAGAAAGTTATACACTATTTCAAAATATTATCCAAAAAAAAATAAATAATATTCAGTTAGCATCTTTATTAATTGCTATGAAAATTAGAGGAGAATCATCAGATGAAATAGTGGGTGCTGTGCGCGCATGTTTAGAAAAAGTAAATTTTTTTCCTACACCTACTTATCATTTTTCTGATATAGTGGGTACAGGTGGAGACATCAATAATACAATTAATATATCGACTGCAAGTGCTATTGTTGCTGCAACGTGTGGATTCAAAATAGCTAAACATTGTAATGCTAAAATATCTAGTCAATCAGGTTCATCTGATTTTTTACATGAATTAGGAGTTAGTATTAATGCATCGTTTCAAAAATCACGGGAAATGTTAGATAAACATAATATTTGTTTTTTATTTGCACCTCAGTATCATACTGTATTTAAAAATGTTGTCAAAATAAGAAAGACACTGAAAACAAAAACATTGTTTAATATTTTAGGTCCTTTGCTAAATCCATCTAAACCTCAACTAACAGTAATTGGAGTACATAGTAAATCTCTTATTCCAATTATGATAAAAACGTTAAAAACACTAAATTATAAACGTGCTATTGTCTTACACGGTAACAATACTGATGAAGTAATGTTATTTGGAAAAACATATATATCTGAATTAAAAAATAAAAAAATAACTTCATATGAAATGGAGGCTCAAGATTTTGGACTGAATTCTTACCCACAACACGCATTAAAAGGCGGTTCTTCAAAAGAAAATTGTGATATTATAAAAAAAATATTTCAAGGACATGGACATATAGCACATGAAGAAACAATTGCAGCCAATGTAGCAATTTTATTAAAAATATTTGGAAATGAGGATATAAAAGCAAATGCACAATATGCACTAGAAATTATTCGAAGTGGAAAAGTTTATAAGAAATTAATATCTCTTATTTATTAGGAAGAATATGAAAAAAACAATATTACAAGAAATTATAAAAAATAAATTAACTTGGTTAAATATACGTAAAAAAAAACAACCATTAATTAGTTTTAAAAATAAAATCAAAAAAACTGATAGAAATTTTAATCAATCCATAAATAATAGACAACCATTTTTTATTTTAGAATGTAAACAATCTTCTCCTTCTTTAGGAATTATAAGAAAAAATTTTAATCTTATTGATATTTGTCGTGTGTATAAAAAGTATGCCTCTGTAATTTCTGTATTAACAGATGAGCAATATTTTAATGGAAAATTAGAATTTATACCGATAGTCAGATCTATAGTAACTCAACCTGTACTGTGTAAAGATTTTTTTATTGATCCATATCAAGTGTACTTAGCTCGTTATTTTCAAGCTGATGCTATTTTACTTATGTTGTCTATTTTAAGTAATGAGCAATATAATATTCTTTCTAATATTGCAAATAATATGAATATGGGAATTATAACTGAAATTAATAATAAAATAGAATTAAATCGAGCTATTTTATTAAATGCAAAAGTTATTGGTATTAATAATCGAAATTTACATGATTTTTCAATAGATTTAAATTGTACTAGAAATATTGCCCCTTTAATTCCAAATAATATCAAAATCATCAGTGAATCAGGAATTAACAATTATTCTCAAATTCGCGAATTAAGTGCATTAGTCCATGGCTTTTTAATTGGTTCATCATTAATGTTACAAAAAAATTTAGATATTGCAATTCGTAAAGTAATTATGGGTGATAATAAAGTTTGTGGTTTAACTCAAAAAAAAG
>DATLVK010000005.1:0-10888 GCA_035577605.1 Buchnera sp. (in: enterobacteria)
TTTAGAAAATGCAAAAATAACGCAACCAGGATACGCTATAGAATATGATTTTTTTGATCCAAGAGATTTAAAACCTACTTTAGAAAGTAAATTTGTTCAAGGTTTATTTTTTGCTGGTCAAATTAATGGTACAACTGGTTATGAAGAAGCGGCTGCTCAAGGATTATTAGCTGGGTTGAATGCTGCTCTACATGCATTTAATTTGGAATCTTGGTTTCCGTTAAGAAGCCAGGCTTATTTGGGTGTTTTAGTAGATGATCTTTGCACTAGAGGAACAAAGGAACCTTATAGAATGTTTACGGCAAGAGCAGAGTATAGATTGACTTTAAGAGAAGATAATGCTGATTTACGTTTAACAGAAATAGGTCGGAATTTGGGTTTAGTAGATGATATAAGATGGATTCGTTATAATGAAAAAAAAAGTTTAATAAATAAAGAGCTCGAGCGATTAACTGATTTAATTGTAACTTCTGATTCTTTTGAAAAAAAAACATTTTCTAATTCTTTAGAGAAGAAATTAACAAAATCGTACAATGCTAAAGATTTATTAAAACGACCTGAAGTAACTTATCAAAATTTAATGAAATTACCTTCTTTTGGACCAGGATTATCAGATTCTGAATCTGCAGAACAGGTAGAAATCCAGATAAAATATGAAGGTTATATTCTTCGTCAAAAAGATGAAATAAACAGACATATTAGTCATGAGAATACAATGTTATCAGGGATATCAGATTACCGTAATGTAATAGGTTTGTCTAATGAAGTTGTTGCAAAATTGAATAGTTATAAACCCATTTCTATTGGTCAAGCATCACGTATTTCGGGCATTACGCCAGCAGCAATTTCTATTCTGTTAATTTATATTAAAAATCAGAATTGTAAAAATATATTTTATTAAATGTAAATGTAATTTTATTAATTTAGTTTGTACCATTAAGAATGAAATTATTTAATTAAATGTTAAGTATTTTGAATATTCTTAATTTTAATCTTTAATCTAATATAGAGATTAAAAATATAAATATTAGTGAAGTATATTATATGTTTTAATAATATTATTTTTAATGTTCTTTTACTATTTTATATTTCAATACATAACTTTATGGAATGATCTTTTTTAGATAAAATATTTTAATATAATAAATAATGTATATTTTTTAAATTTTATTTTTTTTTAAAATAAATTTATCTCTATTTTAGAGGTTAAAAATTTTATTTAATATTTATATTTTATACAGCATAATATATTTTTTTAGAAATTGATGATTTTTAGTAATTTAATTAACAAGGTAATATTTATTATATATATATATAAAAAATATATTTTAAATATTATGAATTTAATTTTATTAAATTAATTTTTAATAAAAGATTATTATAATAATATTTAAATATATAATTTTATTACAGAACATATATTTTTTGGTAATAAATATATTGCACTAAATGTAGGAATAAGACCATTATGAAGAGTATAGCGTGATAAAATAAATAATTTTTAATATTGGGTGTTTAAAAATTTTTTATTTATTCATTAATTCATAAGTATTATTTATTAATTAATAAAATATTGGGAGTCACCATGGCTTCGGGAGAAATATTCACTTCTCAGACATATATTAGTCATCATTTAAATCATTTACAAATAGATTTAAGTACTTTAAAGTTAGTTCCTCTAGCAGAGGTTATTGTAAATAACTTTTGGATATTAAATATTGATTCAATATTTTTTTCTTTTATTTTAGGTCTGTTATTTTTATTTTTTTTCTATAAAATGTCTAAAAATATGACTGATGGTATACCGAATAAGTTACAGTCAGCTATCGAATTAGTAATAAATTTTATCAATTGTAATGTACAAGATATATATGGAAATAAAAGTAATTTGATTGCACCCTTATCATTAACAGTATTTATATGGGTTTTTCTTATGAATTTTATGGATTTATTTCCCATTGATTTGTTTCCTTTGATTGGTGAATTTTTCTTCCATTTTTCAGCTTTACGTATAGTACCATCCTCAGATATTAATATTACTTTATCTATGTCTTTTAGTATTTTTATACTAATTTTATTTTATAGTTTTAAAATAAAAGGTACAGTAAATTTTTTAAAAGAATTGACGATGCAACCATTTAATCATCCATTGTTGTTTTTTTTAAATTTTATATTAGAAATTGTTAATTTATTATCAAAACCAATTTCTTTAGGATTACGTCTATTTGGAAATATGTATGCAGGAGAAATGATTTTTATTTTAATTTCGGGTTTGCTTCCATGGTGGTTGCAGTGGGTTTTAACTGTGCCTTGGGCTATTTTTCATGTTTTAATAATTTCACTTCAAGCATTTATTTTTATGGTATTAACTATTGTTTATTTATCAATGGCTTCAAAAAAGCACTAATTAAATATTCTATATTCAGTAAAACTTGGAGGTTATCATGGGAAATTTAAATACAGATATGATTTATATAGCGGTATCTATTATGATTGGATTGGCTGCGATAGGAGCAGCTATTGGTATCGGTATTTTAGGTAGTAAATTTATAGAGGGTGCAGCACGACAACCAGATCTTGTTCCCTTGTTACGCACTCAGTTTTTTATTATTATGGGTTTAGTAGATGCGATCCCGATGATAGCTGTTGGTCTTGCTTTATATATATTATTTGCTATTGCTTAGTTTGAACATTATTGTATTAATTTTTTAATAATTATAGTTTTTGTATTAAATATTAATAATGAAAAATCTTTGCATTATCTAAGTAATGCAAAGATTTAAAGATTTTTTAAAATAGATAAAGGTATAGTATTGTGAATCTTAATGCCACTGTTTTAGGACAAGCTATTTCATTTTTTTTATTTGTTTGGTTTTGTATGAAATATATATGGCCTCCTATTATAACTGTTATAGAAAAAAGACAAAAAGATATTTCTGACAGTTTAGATTATGTTAAAAAAGAAAGAGAAAATTTAAAATTTGATCAAGAAAAAATAAAAAAAGAAATTAAAGATCAAAAAGAAGAATTATTAATGCTTATTAATCAAACAAAACAACAACGAAATATTATTTTAGAAGAAGCCAAAATAAATGCAGAGAAAGAAAGAAAAAAAATAATGCTGCAAGCTCACTCAGAAATTTTATTAGAATATGTGAAAATTCGTAAGGAATTACGTCAACAAGTTGGTCAACTAGCTATTATTATAGCTGAAAAGATAATACAAAGATCTGTAAAAAAAAGTGATAATAATGATATTATTAATGAATTAATTACTCGTTTATAAGGAATGTTTAATTTCTAATGTTTAACTACCTTAGTATAATTCGTGTTTATGCAAAATCTATATTTGAATTAGCAAAAGAAGAAAAAAAAATAGATAACTGGGAAAATATGTTATTTTTTTCCGTTGAGATTTCTCGTAATTTTCAGATAAAAAAACTTTTTTCAGGTGTATTATCTTCTGAATATACAGCACGTGTATTTATAACACTGTGTGGCAATCAAATCAATCTACAATTCCAGAATTTAATTAAAATTATGGCTGAAAATAAACGGCTGCATTTATTAAAAAATGTTTTATCAGAGTTTATTTATTTAAAAAATAATTATAATGGAATTATAGAGGCTAAAATTATATCATCACAGGCATTAAATGAGTTACAAATACACCACATTTTTTTCTTTTTAAAAAAAAAATTTAATAGAAAGATTAATTTAAAATATAATATTGATAGCTCTATCATTGATGGTTTTATTATTAAAATTAATAATATGGTAATTGATATGTCTATTCGTGGTCGTTTAAAACAATTAGAGAATTTTTTAAATTATTGAGAGAATGACAAAAGTATGTATTTAAATTCTGGTGAAATTAGCGAATTAATTAAAAAACGTATAGTTCAGTTTAAGATAGTTAATGAAGTTTATAATGAAGGTACAGTAATTTCAGTAAGTGACGGAATTATAAAAATTTATGGTTTATCTGATGTAATGCAAGGAGAGATGATTTTATTACCTAGTAATGAGTACGCTATTGCTTTAAATTTAGAAAAAGACATTGTAGGTGCTGTAGTTATGGGTCCATATGCCCATATTACGGAAAACACTCAAGTAAAATGTACTGGCCGTATTTTAGAAGTACCAGTAGGACGAAATTTTTTAGGTAGAGTTGTTAATACTCTTGGTGAACCCATTGATGGTAAAGGTGATGTTAAAAATGATGGTTTTTCTCCGATTGAAGTAGATGCGCCAGGTGTAATCGATAGAATAGCTGTCAATCAACCAATACAAACAGGTTATAAAGCTGTAGATTCCATGGTTCCTATTGGTCGTGGTCAACGTGAATTAATAATTGGTGATCGTCAGACAGGAAAAACTACTTTGGCTATAGATACTATTATTAATCAAAATAAATCAGGAGTACGGTGTATTTATGTATCTATAGGTCAAAAAAATTCAACAGTGGCTAATGTTGTAAAAAAATTAGAAGATTACAGTGCTTTATCTAATACCATAGTAGTTGTAGCTTCTGCTTCTGAAGCTGCTGCATTACAATATTTAGCACCATATTCTGGTTGCACTATGGGAGAGTATTTTCGGAATTTTGGTGAAGATGCTTTAATTGTATATGATGATTTATCCAAACATGCGGTTGCTTATCGACAAATATCTTTATTGTTAAGGCGTCCACCAGGACGAGAAGCTTTTCCTGGAGATATTTTTTATTTACATTCTCGATTGTTAGAAAGATCAGCTCGTGTAAATGTAAAATTTGTTGAAAATTTCACTAAAGGAAAAGTATTGGGTAAAACAGGTTCTTTAACAGCTTTACCCATTATTGAAACTCAAGGTGGTGATGTATCTGCTTTTGTTCCAACTAATGTAATTTCTATTACTGATGGACAAATTTTTTTAGAATCTAATTTATTTAATTCAGGAATTCGTCCAGCAGTAAATCCAGGTATTTCTGTATCTCGTGTTGGTAGTGCGGCACAAAATAATATAATTAAAAAATTATCTAATGGTATTCGCACTGCTCTTGCACAGTATAGAGAATTAGCGTCTTTTTCTCAGTTTGCTTCTGATTTAGACGAAGTTACGCGAAAACAATTAATGTATGGTAAAAAACTAACTGAATTATTAAAACAAAAGCAATATTCGCCATATTCGATTGCAGAACAAGTAATACTTTTTTTTGCTGCAGATCGAGGATTTCTTGAGGATGTTAAATTAGATAAAATTGCTGCTTTTGAAGAATCTATATTAAATTACTCCAATCAAAAATATTCTGATTTGATTAAGAAAATTAATGAAAACGGAATATTAAATCAGAATATAGAAGAGATGCTAGTATTATTAATAAAAAAATTTAAGTCTACTCAATATTGGTAATTTTTTATTTTTTTGAATGTAAACAGTATTTTTGAGGACTTCAAATGGCAGCAGAAAAAGAGATTTATAATAAAATAAATAGTATAAAAAATACAAAAAAAATTACTAAAGCTATGGAAATGGTCTCTATTGCTAAGATGAGAAAAACATCAGAACAAATGCATGCAGGGCGTCCGTATTCTAAAATGATAAAAAAAGTTATTAATCATCTTATTCAGGGTAATTTAGAATATCACCATGCTTATTTAGAAAATAGAATCGTTAAGCGTGTTGGTTTTATTATTGTATCAACAGATCGAGGATTGTGTGGTAGTTTGAATGCAAATCTTTTTAAAAAAGTATTAGTTAAAATGAAAAAATATGCAGATAGAAATATTATATGTGATTTAATTATTTTTGGTTTAAAGGGATCTGTGTTTTTTAGCGGATTAACTGATAATATTGTTTGTACAGTTACTAATATAGGATATCAACCAGGTTTGTCTCGATTTATTCATTCGATTGAAATTATTTTACAATCTTATGAATGTAATGCTATTGACAAATTATTCTTAGCTAATAATCAATTTGATAATACTGTATTCCATAATCCAACTATTACTCAATTACTACCTATATCTAAAGCAAATTTTAAAGAAAAACAGTTATATCCAGTATGGGATTATTTATATGAACCAGATTCTAAATCACTTTTAGATCGTTTATTAAATCGTTATGTTGAATCTCAAATATATCAAGGTATATTGGAAAATATAGCTAGTGAACAGGCAGCACGCATGATAGCTATGAAAATGGCAACTGATAATGGTGAGAATCTTATTAAAGAATTGCAGTTAATTTATAATAAAACACGTCAAGCTAGCATAACGAGAGAATTAACTGAAATTATTTCAGGAGCTTCTGCAGTTTCATTAAATTAATGAATTTTTTTGAGGTGTTTTAATATGGCTGTAGGAAAAATTATTCAGATTATAAGTGCTGTAGTAGATGTAGAATTTCCTCAAGGATCGGTGCCAAATATATATAATGCTCTAGAAGTTAAAGATAAAGATCTATATTTAATATTAGAAGTACAACAGCAGTTAGGATCAGGGATTGTTCGAACTATTGCTATGGGTTCATCTAATGGTTTGAAACGTGGACTATCTGTAGTTGATTTAAAGCATGCTATAAAAGTTCCAGTGGGGACAGCAACTTTAGGTCGTATCATAGATGTTTTGGGAAATCCTATAGATATGCAAGGACCTTTAGTAGAAAAAGATAATAAAGAAACAGAATATTGGGAAATTCATCGACCGGCTCCTAGTTATGAAGAACAGCTTAGTTCCCAAAATATTTTAGAAACAGGTATTAAAGTTATTGATTTAATTTGTCCATTTTCGAAAGGTGGTAAAGTAGGTTTATTTGGAGGAGCTGGTGTTGGTAAAACGGTAAATATGATGGAATTAATCCGAAATATTGCTGTTGAACATTCTGGTTATTCTGTATTTACAGGAGTAGGAGAGCGAACACGTGAAGGAAGTGATTTTTATCATGAAATGAAAGAATCGAATGTTTTAAATAAAGTATCACTTGTTTATGGTCAAATGAATGAACCTCCTGGAAATAGATTACGTGTGGCATTTACTGGTTTAACATTGGCAGAAAAATTTCGTGATGAAGGAAAGGATGTATTATTATTTATTGATAATATATATCGTTATACATTAGCTGGAACGGAAGTATCGGCTTTGCTTGGTCGCATGCCATCTGCTGTTGGATATCAACCGACGTTAGCTGAAGAAATGGGTATATTACAAGAGCGCATTACTTCGACAAAAAAAGGTTCTATTACTTCTATTCAAGCTGTATATGTGCCAGCTGATGATTTAACTGATCCGTCTCCTGCTACAACATTTGCACATTTAGATTCAACAGTAACTTTGAGTAGACAAATAGCTACTTTAGGAATATATCCGGCTGTTGATCCATTAAATTCTACCAGTCGTCATTTAGATCCTAATATTATAGGTATTGATCATTATGAAACAGCTAGGGCTGTACAAGCAATTTTGCAAAGATATCAAGAATTAAAAGATATTATTGCTATATTAGGTATGGATGAATTATCAGAAGACGATAAATTGTTGGTTGCACGAGCACGAAAAATACAGCGTTTTTTATCTCAACCTTTTTTTGTAGCAGAAGTATTTACTGGTTTTACAGGAAAATATGTATCTTTAAAAGATACTATTTTTGGCTTTAAAGAGATCATAACAGGAAATTGTGATTATTTACCTGAACAGGCGTTTTATATGGTTGGTACTATTGAAGAAGTTATAGAAAAAGCAAAAAAATTATCTTCATAAATTAATTATTTGATAGTTTTTGGATATTATAATGACTTGTCAATTAAATGTAGTTAGTATTGAAAAGAATATTTTTTCTGGTATTGTACAAAGAATACAGATATCGGGTAGTGAAGGGGAATTAGGTATTTATCCAAGACATTCACCTTTACTAACTTTTATTAAACCTGGATATCTTTATTTTTTAAATAATATGGGAAAAGAAGAATATATTTATGTTTCTGGTGGAATTTTAGAAGTTCAACCTTCTTGTATTACTGTTTTAGCTGATATTGCTATTCGAGCAGTAGATTTAGATAAAAATCTTATTTTAGAAAAAAAACAGAAAGTTGAAGAATATATCAAGAATAACCGTTCTTATATTAATAATAAAAAAATAATAAACGAATTGACTGAAGCATTAGCAAAATTGCGTATTATCCAAATGATAGAAAGATCTAAGTCTTAAAATTAGTGTATTTAGCGGCAGGTTTCTTAATTTCTGCCTGTCGCATATTTTTATAATAGCATCTTATTTTTTTAAATATCAATGTTTTCTACTTGTAGAGCATTTTTTTCTATAAAAATTCTTCTTGGTTCCACTGCATCTCCCATCAGTGTAGAAAATAATTTATTTGCAGAATATGCATCTTTAATATTTACTTGAAGCATTCTCCTAGTATCTGGATTCATTGTTGTGTTCCATAACTGATCTGGATTCATTTCTCCTAATCCTTTATAACGTTGAATAGAAATACCTTTTTGAGAATTTTTTATTAATTTTTTTAATAGTATTTCTAAATCATCGATGGGATATATGGAATCTCCTTTTTTTATAAATGCTTTTTGTTTTATTAATTGAGATATTGTTTGATGTATTTTACAAATTTTCTGGTATTCGATACTTTGAAAAAACATATTTTCTAGTTTATAATATTTTATTGATGAGTATTTTTTAATTTTTATTATTGGTATAAATAGATTATAATTCATATCAAGTTGTATGTCAGCAGTATAAACAAAATTGTTCTTTTCTTTTTTATTTAAATCATCGACTAATTTATTGATCCAAATTTGTACTGTTTTTTTGTTTTCTAAGGAAGACAAAGAAGGTTGATAGATAAGTTCATTCAGTATAATTGTAGGATATTGTTCTTTAATAGATTGGATAATTTTTTGTATATTATTATATTGTACAATTAATTTTTTTAATGTACCGGTATTAATACATGTATTGGCATTATTGCTAATGTGTAAGGTGGCATTTTCTAAGGCTATTTTTGTTTGATATTTTTTCATAGATTCATCATCTTTAATATAATATTCTTTTTTTCCTTTTTTTATTTTGTAAAGAGGAGGTTGAGCGATATAAAGATATCCTTTTTCAATAATTTCTGGAATTTGTCGATAAAAAAAAGTTAGTAACAAAGTTCGAATATGAGAACCGTCAATATCAGCATCTGTCATAATAATAATACTATGATATCTTAATTTTGTTAAATTATATTCATTTTTTCCTATACCGCATCCTAAAGCTGTGATTAAAGTAGCAATTTCTTGAGAGGAAAGCATTTTTTCAAAACTAGATTTTTCTACATTTAATATTTTTCCTTTTAGTGGTAAAATTGCTTGATTTTTTCTATTTCTTCCTTGTTTTGCAGAACCTCCTGCTGAGTCTCCTTCTACTAAATAAATTTCGGATAGAATGGGATTTTTTTCTTGACAATCTGAGAGTTTTCCTGGCAATCCATTGATATCTAAAGATCCTTGTTTTCGAGTAATTTCTCGTGCTCGTCGTGCGGCATCTCTAGCTCGAGCTGCATCTATAATTTTATTTGTAATAATTTTTGCATCATATGGGTTCTCTAAAAGATATCCTAAGAGATGCTCATTCATTAGTGATTCTACAATTGATTTGACTTCAGATGATACTAATTTTTCTTTTGTTTGAGATGAAAATTTAGGATTAGGAATTTTTATTGAAATAATAGCAATTAATCCTTCACGAGCATCATCTCCTGTGATTATAATTTTTGTTTTTTTATTATAGCCTTCTCGTTCTATGTAAGTATTTAATGTACGTGTTATAGCTGTTCTAAAACCGGCTAAATGGGTGCCCCCATCTTCTTGTGCAATATTATTAGTAAAACAATGTATATTTTCTTGAAAAGCATTATTCCATTGCATAGCAATTTCTACTGAAACATTATCTTTCACAGATGTAAAATAAAATATATTTGTATGAATTGGAGTTTTATTTTTACTCAGAAATTGTATAAAAGATTTTATTCCACCTTGATAGTGATAATGATCATGTATATTTTTTTTAAAATCTATTAAATAAATTGCTATTCCAGGATTAAGAAAAGATAATTCACGTAATCTTTTAGATAAAATCTCATATTTAAATGTAGTAATATTAGTAAATGTTTGATAACTAGGCCAAAATCTTACTTCTGTTCCAGTAATATTAGTTTTGCCTATAATTGAAAGACTATTTGTAGGAGTACCGTGAGCATAGAATTGTCTGTATATCTTTTTATTTCTATAAATATTTAATTCTAATTTTTCAGATAATGCATTGACTACAGATATTCCTACTCCATGTAGGCCTCCTGATACTTTATAAGAATCATTATCAAATTTTCCTCCTGCATGCAGTACAGTCATAATGACTTCAGCTGCAGATATACCTGCTTCAGGATGAATATCAATTGGAATACCTCTACCATTATCTTTTACTGAAATCGAATTATCGTCATTCATAGTAACAATAATTTCTGTACAATATCCAGCTAATGCTTCATCAATAGCATTGTCTACCACTTCAAATACCATATGATGCAATCCCGTTCCATTATCTGTATCTCCAATATACATACCGGGACGTTTTTTTACTGCATCTAAACCTTTTAGAATTTTAATGCTAGACGAGTTATAGGAATTAGACATAAAACCTCTTTTTTACATTTATTAATTATTCGATTGAAATATTTTTAATAATATTATTAATAAATATTAAATTTAAAAAATTAAATATATCATTATTAAATACCATTAATTGTTTTAAAAATTTATTAATATTCAGATAAAAGCATTAAGGTAAGAATATTACAACAATATATATAAGTATAATTGATGTATTATGTTTAATTTTTTTATTAATA
>DATLVK010000006.1:0-2814 GCA_035577605.1 Buchnera sp. (in: enterobacteria)
ACATACATCAAGATTCTCTAGAAAATATTAACATTGTAAATTTAATCTTATAATATTCAAGATCAATTCATCTTAAATAATCTTTTCTTTCTAAGATAAAAATCTTTAAAACAGTATAATATTAACTATCTATTGACAATAATTATACTCTATATGAATTTACTGATTCCATAAATAACTATTTTTATATCACTAATAATTCTGTAATTACTAATTATATTTCCTTACAAAAAGGTTAATAGAGTTATTTTATTAATCTACACTACCAAAATATCTACAATTAATTCATCTAAATCTTATAATATGGATCATTTAAAAGTGAAATTTATACTTAATAAAACTTTAATATTGCTATATTGATTTTTTATAAATGATCAGCTATTATTTTGATTTATTTTAAACATGCCTGATCAAATTTAAAGTGCTCGTATTTCTAAATTATAAAAATATTTCTCTTAATCATAAATTTTTTATAAAAAATTCGAATGTTTTTACTATTTTTTTAAAAAATAAGTCATATTAAACTAATTAATCATAAAATAATTAATTTTTCGTTAGCATTACCGTAATAAATAGAAATACTAATCTATCTTACAATATCATTAAATCTTTTTCTTTTTTTGATAAAAGAATGTCTATTTTTTTTATAAAAACATTGGTCATCTTTTGTATTTCAGTCTGAATAATCCTTTCTTGATCAGTACCTATTATTTTTTTCTTTAAAAAAATCTTAACTTTTTCGTTTGCATCTCGTCTAATATTTCTAATACTAATACGACTGCATTCACTTTCATTTTTTATTACTTTTACCAAATCTTTCCTTCTGTTCTCTGTTAATAAGGGAATAGGTACACGAATAAAACATCCTTCAGAACACGGATTTAAACTAAGATTTGAGTTTATAATGGCTTTTTCAATTAATTTTACCATAGACGAATCAAACACATTAACTTTTAATGTATGAGAATCTTCTAAAACAATGCTAGCTAACTGACGAATAGATGTTTTTTTTCCATAATATTCCACAGATACTCCATCTAACAAATATGGAGAAGCACGATTAGTTCTTATTCTCATAATGTTATTTTCAAAATTTTTTAAGCATCTCTTCATGTTACTTTCTGTTTCTTGTTTAATATTATTAAGCATTCTTTACCTTCTAAAATATTTTATTATTAATCAACAATCAAAAGTATATTAAATACACTATACATCATTATAAAAATAGTGATGTATCAAGAAGTAATCAACGTACCTTCTGGTTTTCCCATTATTATTCTATATAATGCACCAGATTTATACATATTAAAAATGCAGATTGGTAAATTATGATCACGAGCAAGAGTAAAGGCAGTTGTATCCATTATTTTAAGATTTTGGATTAATGCGTCTTTATACTTAATTTTACTATATATGACAGCATCACAGTATTTTTTAGGATCAGCAGAATAAACACCATCAACTTTAGTAGCTTTTAAGATAATATCAGCTTTAACTTCAATTCCACGCAAACATGCTGCTGAATCAGTTGTAAAAAAAGGATGACCAATACCTCCAGAAAAAATTAAAACATACCGATTAGATAAAAAATTAATTGCTTTTTCCACATTATAATGTTCACAAATTCCAGATACCGGTATAGCAGACATAAGATAAGTCTTGATATTACAAAGATTCATTGCATTTTTGATAACTAAACCATTTATTATTGTAGCCAATATACCCATATGATCAGATGTAATGCCACTAATACCAATATCTTTTATATTTGAGCCCCTAATAAAATTTCCACCACCCACAACAATACCTACTTGAATACCAAGTTCTGTTAAATTCTTAATTTCTTTTATGATGCGATTTAATAATATTAAATTTATATCAAATTTATTACTACTTTTTAATACTTCTCCACTAATTTTTAGTATTATACGCTTGTATACAGGTATTATATTTTTTTCATCTTTTTTCATATTTTCAAACCAAATACATAACATATATATAAAATATATAATACTAAAATAAAAGAAATAAAAAAAGAACCGCTATAAAACGGTTCTTTAAAAATTATATTTTTAAAAATATTTTTTATTATCTAACATTTATGCTTAATATTTTCTCCTATTTCAAATCTAATAAAATCAGTTACTTCAGAATTATTATCTGAAAGTAACTGATCAACAGTTTTTTCAGAATCCATAATAAATTTTTGTCCCAGTAAAGAAATTTCAGAAAAAAATTTGTTCATTCTTCCTTGTACTATTTTTTCAGCTATTAACTTATTTTTTCTAGATTGCATGGCAATATCTAATTGAATTTTATATTCTCGATTAATAACGGAATCAGGAATTTCATTTTTTGTTAAAAATTGTGGTTTACTAGCTGCAATATGCATAGCAACTTTTTTCATTATTTCTGTATTACTATCTAATTTAGCACCAACTAATACTCCAATACGAAAATCATGTACATAAGAGAAAATAGTTTCGCTTTTTAATAAAGATACACGTGCAATATTAATGTTTTCACCAACCTTTAACAGTAATTCAATTCTTTTTTCTTCAAAACATTCTTTTAAAATGTTGACATTACTTATTTTTTTAAAACATGCTTCTTTTACAATCAAACTTCCTAAAGACATAAATTCAATATCTTTAGCAACAAAATCACTTTCACAATTTAATTCTAAAATTGCAGCTATGTTGTTATTAATATATGTAAAAATTGCACCTTGTGCTGTAATACGATTATTCTTTTTTTCTGCCTTAGCATGGCCTTTTTTTCTTAAATTATCAATAGATAATTCTATATCACCAC
>DATLVK010000007.1:0-3566 GCA_035577605.1 Buchnera sp. (in: enterobacteria)
ACTATAGATGAAAAAATAAAAGAGGTCTTACATGCAAGAAAGTAGTACTAGATTAGTTCGGGGATTACGCCACAGTATTCCTTATATTAATGCTCATCGTGGTAAAACATTTGTTATTATTTTAAGAGGAGAAGCAATTGAGCATGTAAACTTTCTAGGTATTATTAATGATATAGGTTTGTTACATAGTTTAGGAATTCGTTTAATTGTTGTATATGGTGCTAGTCCTCAAATCAATCTTGCTTTATCTAAAGAAGATATTAAACCAATATATCATAAAGATACGCGTATTACAGATTTTAAAGTTTTAGAAATAGTAAAAAAAGAAGCAGGTAGACTACAATTAGATATTACAGCTAGATTGTCAATGAGTTTAAGTAATACTCCTCTTCAAGGAGCTAATATTCGTGTAGTTAGTGGTAATTTTATTATTGCCCAACCTTTAGGTGTAGATAGTGGAGTTGATTATTATCATAGTGGTAGAATTCGTAGAATTGATAAAGATGCCGTTAATTGTCAATTGAAGCATGGAGCAATAGTATTAATTGGTCCGGTAGCCGTTTCAGTAACAGGAGAAAGTTTTAATTTAATTTCAGAAGAAATAGCAATGCAAATAGCTATTGAACTGAATGCAGAAAAAATAATAGGATTTGGTAACAAACAGGGTTTAATAGATGAACATGGAAATATTATTTCTGAATTATTTCCTAATATAATTGAAGAAAAAATTACTTTTTTAGAAAGATCGGGTCATTTTAATAAATCAACAGTTCTTTTTTTAAAATGTGGTATGCAGGCATGTAGAAAAGGAGTACGTCGTGCTCATTTAATCAGTTATAAAAAAAACGGTGCTTTGTTACAAGAATTATTTTCAAGAGATGGTATAGGTACACAAATAGTAATGGAATCAGCAGAACAGATAAGAGAGGCTAATATAGATGATATAGGAGGTATATTAGAACTCATTCGTCCTTTAGAGCAGATAGGAACGTTAGTACGTCGTTCTCGAGAACAGTTAGAAATTGAAATAGAAAAATTTACAATTATTAAAAGAGATAATTTAACGATAGCATGTGCTGCTTTATATCCTTTTTTAAAAGAAAGAATAGGTGAAATGGCTTGTGTAGCAGTTCATCCTGATTATCGTAGTTCTTTACGGGGAGATATATTATTAAAAGAAATAAAATTAAAAGCTAAAAAGATGAATTTAAATAAAATTTTTGTATTAACTACACAAAGTATTCATTGGTTTCAGGAAAGAGGTTTTATTTTGTCTAATATGAGTATATTGCCTTACAGTAAGAAAAAAATATATGATTTTACACGTTGTTCGAAAATTTTAACAATTGATATTTGTTAATGTATTTTTTTAGATAGCAAAAAATTTAAATATTGTTATAACATATAAGTTTATTTTAATCATAAAAAATAATTAGGATTTAATCCACTATATCTAATATTTTTTTTCTTTATTATTTTTAAAAAAGTTTTTTTTTCAGCATAAATGGTTAATTTATCACATGCTCTTGTTATGGCTGTATAAATTAGTTCTTTTGTTAAGATAGTTTGGTCAATATTTGGTAGAATAAGAACTGTATGTGTAAATTCAGATCCTTGTGCTTTATGAATAGTCATTACCCAAGTAGTTTCATACTCAAAAATTAGTTCAATAGGTATAATTTTAATATTATTTTCATCTAACACAAAAAATACTTTTAATTTTTTTTTGTTATCTAATATGGTTATTCCTATATCTCCATTAAATAATCCTAAAGATTTATTATTTTTAGTAATCATAATAGGTTTTCCTGTGTACCAGATATTGTCTTTTAATTTATAAGATTTAATTAAATTCATATGTTCCATTTGCATTTCTATGTATTTATTAATGTTTTTAACACCATATATTCCATTTCTAATTGCGCATAGTACACGATATTCGTTAAATTTTTGCATTATATTTTTTAGATTGTAATCTGTTTTTATTGTATTTAAATATTTACTATATTCTTTTACTATTTTTTTTATCATATTAAGATAATCGTTGTCATTATTTATTTCGTGATAGAAAACATTTTTATATTTATTATAAAATATTTTTTTAATCAGATTTGATGAATTTTTCTTTAAGTCTTCTTCTAATTGAGCAATATCTGATATTGGATTAAACCTATATTTTTTTTTTAGAACACAAATACTATCATTAATAGTAGTATGTAAAATGTTGTCTATTATGTTAATCTTACATTCGGTGATATTTTTTAGTATTTTTGCAGTTTCATAGCTATAACCATGGTAGTGATACGTATATATATCTTTTAAAATACATCCAGGTTCAATTGAAGGTAATTGATTTATGTCACCTAAAAAAATCACTTTAACTTTCTTAGGTAATGCATTAATTATTTTTTCCATTAGTAGTAAATCAATCATAGAAGATTCATCTATAATTAATACATCTATATTCAATATATTATTAACGTTAAAGAATGGTTTTTTGTTTTTCTGTGTTATTCCCAGTAGAGCATGTAGTGTAATAGCTTGTTGTGGTAATATATTTTTTTCTACTTCGGTGCATTTTATTTTCTTAAAAGCATATTTTAAAGATTCAGTTAGTCGTGCTGAAGCTTTTCCTGTTGGAGCAGCTAATCTTATTTTTATTTTTTTTTTAGATACACGTATTAATGATAATAATATTTTAGCAATAACAGTAGTTTTTCCTGTTCCAGGTCCTCCAATTATGAACACAATTTTCCAAATCATTGTCATTGCTACTGCAATTTTTTGAAAATCGTTATTTTTTTTATGAAATAATGATTTTAATATTATATTAAATAAAATAGTATCGAATTTTTCTTTCTTATTATTTGATATAAATAAAAACACTTTTTTTTCAGCTTGCCAAAGATAATTTAAATATAAATTTTTCCTATATAAAACTAAAGGTCCTGCATTAGAATTATGGCTAATATGATTGCTCTTTAGTAATATTTCAGTCCAGTTTTTGGGGTTACCGGCTGTATTCCATAATTTATCTATTAATTTTTTTTCTTTTTTAGGGAAAATAAGTTTGTTTTCAAGATTAAATATTGGTAAGCATACATGACCGCAATTAACACTATAGCTTAAACAAGCTGCTGCTAGCATAATTGCTGGTTCTTTTTCAGTTATAATATAACTAGAAAAATAAAAATCAATGTTATTGATTATATTTTTTTTTAATGCTTTTTTTAATAAAGAAACAATGTTCATAATATTTATTTATTAATATTTTTATTAAAAGATTTCATCTAACGTTTGAATAAATATTCTTTTAGGAAGAATATAAAATATGCCATTATTGTATTTATTATTATCAATGGCACGTATAAACCAAAAAAATATTCCTCCAAAATGTAAGTCAAAGTGATAATTTTTAATTTTTTGTTTTAAGTATCGATGTAATGCTAAACTATATAATTGATATTGTAAATCATATCTATTTTTTATCATATGGTTTTTTATTTTTTTACTATCATAGTAATTATAAGAATTACCTAACCAATTAGATTTATAATCTATAAAAT
>DATLVK010000008.1:0-2690 GCA_035577605.1 Buchnera sp. (in: enterobacteria)
AATTGATATTGTTAATTAATATTTTGATTTAATCTGTATGTATGTATGTATGTATGCATATGGGATTATATGTTTGAGGGGGCATACATTTCTTTACATAAAATTAGAAATGTTGTTAAATTCAGCGTTTTTTTGATAGAGAGATATTTTTTCATCAATTTAAATAAAATAGAAGTATTTTATGCTTAGAGTTAAAAATAGGATATAGGTATACGATATGTGAATTAGTATTTTATAAATGTTTTACATTTATCGGTAAACTTTAGTATGTAAAACATAGAAAATGTATTAAATCCCTATATGTGTTTACTCGAATCTAGTGAAAATATTTATAATAGTAGTTTAATCGTAATCCGTTTTCATAAATCGTGATGATCTTTTATTATAATGAATATTGATAATATATTGCATACTATATTACAGTGTTAGGTGGCTAATAATTGTATACAGAATTATTAGACTTACGAGTAAAAATATCGAATAGTATGTTGAACTAAAAATAAATAGGTATACACCATATTTTTATGATAGGTATATGTTTATCAAACTTATGGAGATGAAATAATATTATATAGGAATATTACTCCTTAGTATTTAAAAATAATTAAAATTAAATAGTATTTATATATAGTAGGTATGCTATAAAAATATGTTATGTGAAAGTCTATGTGTATGTTTAAATTTAACTAATAATTATAATTTTGTTAAATCAATTAATACATTTCGATTTTCCGCAATTTATAATAAACGAACTATAATTTTATAATTGTTATAATATCGTAATCCAATAGTATGATATATATAATATAACCCTTTCATAATCATGAACATTATAATGAGTTTATGGAATTAATATGCAATATGTAGATACCGTTTATATTATTTTAAAAAGTTATGAGATAGTTCGAATGTTTGTAATTTTTCCTAAAGTATAGGCACAGGTAGGTACACAGTAGGTAATATTGAGCATTTTTATATAGATAGTATATTATATACGATTAATTCGTATAAATTAAATAAATTTATATATATATATATATATATGTGCGTGTGTATGTATAATATAGTATAATATAATACATAACGTAAAGATATCGAATGAGTAGATATGATTACCATTTAGATTTTTCAAGAGTATGAACATAGTATAAACTTATAATAAAATATAAGATTCTGATGTAATAATTTGCATACCTATGTAATAACTTGAAGAAACTATCAGAATGATTTGATGGTTACTATACCTGAAAGTAAATTTGCATTTCCAAGCTGATTTTTATTATTATTATTATTATTGTTTTAGATTAAAATTGATTAAAAAATTATATATAATTTAATTTAATTATATAAATTAAAATTAATTAAAAATTATTTTGTATTGAACAAATCATAATCAGATTTTCAGAATATCATGCAATTTTATGGTTATGGTGAATGTTGTATAGAACCCCTTTGTAAGCGATGTGTGAGATTACGTACAGAATTCTGTAAGGCATACCATTTGTATAAATTACCTAAGGTATGGGTATAATATATTATAAATAAATTTAAACATACAAATATAGATTGGCTAAGTGAGGATATAGCATATTATTCTAGGATAGATATTGAAATCTGTTTGAGTGATATTTTTGAAAGCATTTACATTAAGTACCCCGATGCTGGTCATAAATTTTGGAAAGCAAGAATAATTTCAGAGAGCATTTCGTATAATAACAAGTCAGTTAGTTCAGATTATTGGATGAATCTTATTTACTTAATTTTAAACCGTAAACGATTAAGAAA
Source organism: Buchnera sp. (in: enterobacteria) (assembly GCA_035577605.1). GTDB lineage: Bacteria > Pseudomonadota > Gammaproteobacteria > Enterobacterales > Enterobacteriaceae > Buchnera_C. The sequence goes on from DATLVK010000008.1 coordinate 1,786, forward strand.
TTATGAATATAATAGTAGCGTAACTAAAAATAATTTTAACTTGATCTCATCAAAAAAAAATCGCCTATTAAAAATAATAAAGTAGAGTTTAGGTTAATAGAAATATTAGGAATAGATTATGATGAAAATAGGAAAAATCATAGTTTTACAGCCGATATAAAAAATTTTAGAAGAAAACATAAATGAGGAAATATGGTAGAATACTTATTCTATTCTTGCATGTAATCAATTAAATTTCATTGTCCTAGAATCTAAAAATTAAAATATTTGTTTCCTACTTTAATATAATTATTTTTTTCCTGTTTTATGATCTCATCAACACTTTAACACGTCGTCGACCGATACCGTTCGAATTTGTTACCAAGATGTTCATTAAGTTTCATACTCGAGGATACAGCGCGAGTTGTAAACGTACGGGACATACACGAAAACGCATGGAAAATAAAACTATTTGCAACAAAGACGATGACGGAGAATGAACGTAAGGGTAGAAAGACAGCGAGGTCGAAGCACTGACGAGCGGACACTCTGTCCAAACGGTCATCGGTGAAAATATTTTGTCCCTTCCCTTGAATTTTAATTAATTAAATGCCTACTGTTAAATATTAAGTTTCATTAATTCTCAGAAATTTGGATTGTGAACGATGTATATGTATCTAATGACTTTTTCAATAAACATTAAGCGCTATATTATATAATTCGATAATGATGGTTAAGTAGTATAGGTCCTAGTTAACATATATTTAAAATAAAAACATTATGCACATTATTATTTAGTTCGATATTAATATGACTATAATATATTAAACTGATGTAAGATATATGGAAAATTAATATAAAAACCAAAATATAGCTATAATAATTATTTTCTTTTATTCTATGAGTGTACAAGTCTACAACAACTA
>DATLVK010000009.1:0-3065 GCA_035577605.1 Buchnera sp. (in: enterobacteria)
GGCTAATACTCATGATACTATTCTTTGTTTCTCCAGTACAGGGATATTATATTGGATGAAAGTATATCAATTACCTGAAGCTAGCAGACACGCACGAGGTCGTCCTATTGTTAATCTTTTACCTTTAAATAAAAAAGAAAGGATAACAGCAATACTTCCAGTACAAAAAAATCAAAACAATAGTATTAATATTTTCATGGCCACTGCAAATGGTATAGTAAAAAAAACTGCTTTAAGTGAATTTAGCAGACCTCGTAGTACAGGTATTATTGCTATTAATTTAAAAAAAGATGATGAACTAATTGGAGTTGCTTTAACTAATGGTAGTAATAATATTATGTTATTCACTGCTACTGGAAAAGTGGTGCATTTTTCTGAAAACTCTGTCAGAAAAATGGGACGTACGGCTTCAGGTGTTAAAGGGATCAAAACTAATAAAAAAGATCAAGTAGTCTCTTTGATTGTACCTAATGGAAAAGGAAACATTTTGACAGTAACAGAAAATGGTTACGGGAAAAGAACAAAACTTACTGAGTTTCCTATTAAATCACGTGCAACACAAGGTATAATTGCAATTAAAATAACAAAAAAAAATGGAATAATGATAGGAGCTATTCAAGTACTAGATAATAATCAAATAATGATGATTACTAATGCTGGAACTTTAGTTAGAACTAGAGTGTCAGAAGTCGGTATTTTAGGAAGAAATACACAAGGAGTTATTTTAATACGTACGACAGAAAAGGAAAAAGTAGTAGCTTTACAAAAAGTAAATGAATCTTATTTATCGGACAAACTAGATGCTCTCCATGCAAAATAAAATTAATATTCATTAACATATTTTAATGATACTGTTAAAATATTACATTTATTTTATATTTTCTTATTTTAAATAATCTTATTCCTAATATTTATATTTATTAAAATATTTCATTAATAAATAAAAGATTAAAATCAAATAATACTATTTCTTATTCAACATAATAAATATTTAAATAAATACAAAATTAAATATTAAAATAGGTATCTGCCTCACATGCATCATAGTTTATTTATTACCAAACGAGATGGTAGAAAAGAACTCATTAATTTAGATAAAATTCATCGAGTTCTAAATTGGGCAGCAGAAGGTTTAGAAAACATTTCTGTCTCTCAAGTAGAATTGCGTTCTCAAATACAATTTTATAATGGTATCAAAACTATTAACATCCATGAAACTATCATTAAAGCTGCTGCAGATCTGATTTCTGAAAAAACACCAGATTATCAATATATGGCTGCTAGATTAGCTATTTTTCATCTTCGAAAAAAAGCGTATGGTCAATTTCAACCTCCTTTATTATACACACATGTAAAAAAAATGGTTAAATTAGGAAAGTATGATAAACGTCTATTAATTGATTATTCGCCTCAAGAATATGACCTTATGAATTCTTTTATTAATCATTGGAGAGATATGAACTTTTCATATGCAGGCGTGCAACAATTAGAAGGAAAATATTTGATACAAAATAGAGTTAACGGAAAAATTTATGAAAGCGCTCAATTTCTTTATATTCTTATTTCCGCTTGTTTGTTTTCTAGCTATCCTATAACAAAAAGAATGAAATATATTAAAAAATTTTATGATGCCATTTCTACTTTTAAAATTTCCTTACCGACACCGATTATGTCGGGTGTCAGAACTCCTACTCGTCAATTTAGCTCTTGCGTACTAATCGAATGTGCGGATAGTCTTAATTCAATTAATGCTACTAGTAGTGCAATTATTAAATATGTTTCTCAAAGAGCTGGAATAGGTATTAATGCTGGTCAAATTCGCGCAGTAGGTAGTCCTATTAGATCTGGAGAAGCTTTTCATACAGGTTCTATTCCTTTTTATAAACATTTTCAAAGCGCAGTCAAATCTTGCTCTCAAGGTGGAATTAGAGGTGGTTCTGCTACTTTATTTTACCCAATTTGGCACTTTGAAGTAGAAAATCTACTTGTATTAAAAAACAACAGGGGAACAGAAGAAAATAGAGTTCGTCATATAGACTATGGATTACAAATTAACAAATTAATGTATCAACGTTTAATATTAGGAAAAAATATTACTTTATTTAGTCCATCAGATGTACCTAATTTATATGATACTTTTTTTTCTAATCAAAAAGTTTTTGAACAATTATATATTAAATATGAAAACGACATCCATATCAGAAAAAAACAAATAAAAGCAATAGATTTATTTTCACTTATGATGCAAGAAAGAACATCCACTGGACGTATATATATTCAGAATGTCGATCACTGCAATACACATAGTCCTTTTAATCCTAAAATCGCACCAATTCGACAATCTAATTTATGTTTAGAAATTACATTACCAACAAAATCTTTAAATGATATTAATGATAAAAATGGTGAAATAGCACTATGCACTCTTTCTGCTATAAATTTAGGAAGTATAAATGATCTTAATGATCTTGCTGATCTTACTAAGCTAATAGTCCGAGGACTAGATGCAGTTCTTGATTATCAAGATTATCCACTATTAAGCGCTAAAAGAGGGGCACAAGGAAGACGATCTCTAGGAATAGGAGTCATCAACTTCGCATATTACTTAGCAAAAAATGGGGTACGATACTCTGATGGATCTGCCAATAACTTAACTCATAAAACTTTTGAAGCAATACAATATTATTTACTCAATGCTTCTTGTGAATTAGCAAAAGAAAAAGGACCTTGTCCTTGGTTTCATCATACTACATATTATCAAGGAATTTTACCGATAGATACTTATAAAAAACATATTGATACCATATGTAACGAACCATTACATTTAAATTGGGAATTTCTTAGAAAAAAAATAAAAAAATATGGTTTACGTAATTCTACATTATCAGCCATTATGCCATCTGAAACATCTTCACAAATTTCTAATTCTACTAATGGAATAGAACCGCCTCGTGGTTATATTAGTATTAAAGCTTCAAAAAATGGTATGTTACGTCAGGTCATTCCTGAATATAAAAAACTAAAAAAAAATTATGAACTACTTTGGAATATTCCAAATAATAAAG
>DATLVK010000010.1:0-3455 GCA_035577605.1 Buchnera sp. (in: enterobacteria)
CCTATTTTTTTATTCAATCGAGCTTGTTCTAATACATGATTAACTTCATTTTTAATCATAATTAATTCATTCCAATATTGATGATTAAATAACTGATTATCATCTAAATCAAATAAATTACTAAACCATTCTTCAGTAAAAACATATTTATTGTGTTTTCCTGGTAAATATTGCCAAATTTCATCAGCAGTAAATGATAAGATAGGTGCAATCCATCTTATAAATGCTTGTAAAATTAAATAAATTGCTGTTTGACCACTTTTTCTAGAATGACTTTTATATTTTGTAGTATATAAACGATCTTTAATTATATCTAAATAAAATGAACTCATTTCTATAGAGCAGAAATGAATTAAGGTTTTTATAAGTTCATGAAATTTATAATTATTATATAAATATATAATATTTTTTTGAGTTTCTAATGTTTTTGAGACGGCCCATTGATCTAAATGAATCATATTTTCAAAATTTATAAAGTCTTTTTTTGGATTAAATTTATTTAAATTTGCAAGAAGAAATCTAGCTGTATTTCTAATTTTTCTATAATAATCAGATGATTGTTGTAATATTTCTCTAGATATAAACATATCTTTAGAATAATCAGTAGAAGCAACCCATAAACGTAAAATATCTGCACCTAAAGTTTCGACAATACTAATAGGGCTAATAGTATTTCCTATAGATTTAGACATTTTTCTTTTATTATCATCTACTGTAAATCCATGGGTAACAATTTCATGATAAGGAGATTTTTCTGAAATTGCCATAGATAAGATTAAAGAAGACATAAACCAACCACGATATTGATCCGAACCTTCTAAATATAAATTAGCTTGATTATTGATTATTTTGTCATCTGTGTATATTTTTGATATTTGAATAGATCCTGATTCAAACCATACGTCTAGTACATCAAGTATTTTTTTATATTGATCTGCATTATTAGTTTCTATTAAATCTGTTAACTTTAAATCCCACCATATTTGAATTCCTTCTAATTCTATTTTTTTTGCTATTTTTTCAATTAAGAAAATAGTATTTGGATGTAGATCACCTGTTTTTTTATGTATGAATAGTGTAATAGGAATACCCCATGTTCGTTGTCTTGATATACACCAGTCTGGACGATTAGCTATCATTGATTCCATTCTTGTTTTACCCCAATTAGGCACCCAAGTGACATTTTGTATTTCTTTTATAGATTTTTTTCTCAAATTGATATGGTCTATTTTAAAAAACCATTGTGGAGTAGCTTTTGAAATAATAGGTGTTTTATGACGCCAACAATGTGGATAACTGTGTAAAATGTTAGATTTATAGAGTAATATTTTTTTCTTATGTAATATTTGAATGATTGTATTATTTGATTGGAATATATTTAAATTATTCAATTCTGGATGTATATTTTTTTTAAAGTATCCTTTAGAATCAATTATATTTGTTAATTGTATTCTATATTTTTTAGATACATTGTAATCATCTTGACCATAATCCGGGGCAGTATGTACAGCTCCCGTACCTATATCTTCAGTTACGTGTTGTGCTAATATAATAGGTACATTAAAATTTAGAAAAGGATGAGAGAATTCTAAATATTCTAATTTTTTCCCTATTACTGTTCCGATTATTTTCCACTTAAGTATTCCTATTTTTTGCATTGTTTTTTTTACTAAGTTCTTTGCTATAATAATAGTGTTGTCTTTTGTTTCTATTAGTTGATAGTCAAAATCAGGATGTAGTGTAATTGCACGACAGGCAGGAAGACTCCAAGGAGTAGTTGTCCAAAGTAAAATATTATATTTTTTTAATGTTGTGTTAAGATTAAATATTTCTTTTATAAGATTTACATTGATTGTTTGTAGCATAAAGATAATAGAATCTGATTTTTTATTAAAATATTCTACTTCTGCTTCAGCTAGTGATGAAGAACAGTTAAGACACCAGTGTACTGGACGAAAATCTTTGTATATATATCCATTTTTAATAATTTTAGAAAATGAACGAATGACATTAGCTTCATTTTTAAAATCCATAGTTAGGTAAGAATTTTCCCAATTTCCTAATATTCCTAAACGTATAAAATCTTTTTTTTGTTTCTTTACTTGTTTTTCTGCATATTTTCGACAATAGAGTCGAAATTCCTTGTAAGATACTTTTTCTCCTGGTTTTCCAATAATTTTTTCAACTTTATGTTCAATAGGTAAACCATGACAGTCCCATGCTGGTGTATAAGGAGCATCAAATCCTGACATATTTTTTGATTTTATAATTATGTCTTTTAAAATTTTATTGACAGCATGTCCAAGATGTATATTCCCATTTGCATATGGGGGACCATCATGTAAAAAAAATTTTTTTTTCCCTTTTTTAGTTATTCTTATAAGTTGATATAAATTATCATTTTTCCACTTTTTTATGGTACTAGGTTCTTTTTTAGACAGATTGCCTTTCATAGAAAATGGTGTTATCGGTAAATTTAATGTAAATTTATAATTATTCATTTATTCTCTCATGATTAATATTTTTAACTACAAACTGAAAAATAATTACGAGCTATTAAAATATCTTGTGAAATTTGACTTTTTAATTCTTTTATCGAAGAAAAAAATCGTTCATTTCTAATTTTTTTACATAATATTACTTCTATATATTTTTCATACAAATTAACTGTAATATCAAATAAATGAACCTCAAGTTGTTGTATTTTACAAGAAAAACTAGGTTTAATACCAATATTAGCTACTCCAAAAAGATCTTTTTTAAATAATTTAGGTACCCTTACAGCATATACTCCTTTTACCGGCATGATTCTTTTAGATAAAGAGATATTAGCAGTAGGAAAACCTATTTCCCTTCCTTTTTTAAGTCCATGTATTACTTTTCCAGAAATACTAAATGGATATCCGAGTAGGGATTGAGCTAATTTAAAATTATCATTTAATAACGCATTTCTTATCGCTGTACTGCTAATTCTTATATTATTTTTATAAATTGTCTTAGGATTAATAACATGAAAATTATAAATTTTTCCTTTTTCTTTTAATAAAGATAGGTTTCCTTCTTTGTTTTTTCCGAAACAAAAATCTAATCCTACAACTAAAAATTTTACTTTTAATTTTTGTACCAGTATATCAGAAATAAATTTATTAGCGCTTAATATAGAAAATTTATGATTAAATCGAATACATACTACTCTATCTATATTCCATGAAGAAAAGTGTTTTATTTTTTCACTTAACGTTGTCAAACGAGGAAAAAAAATTTTTTTTTGTAGAAATTCCAACGGTTGGGGTTCAAATAGCACAATAATAACTGGTTTATTATGTATTTTTTTTTGTTTACACATAAATTGCAATAAATATTGATGGCCTAGATGTACACCATCAAAATTACCAATGGTTATGATACAATCATGATATTGATCTTGAATATTTTTAATATTGCATAATAATTTC
>DATLVK010000011.1:0-2165 GCA_035577605.1 Buchnera sp. (in: enterobacteria)
TATTAAACAAGCAAAGATAATTAAAAATAATAAAGGCGAATGGTTGTATTATATAACTGAAATAAAAGCAGAAAATATTGATCTAATTCTTCCAAAAATAATTAAATTATCAATAGAAAAAATCAATACCTATACCCTGATGAAATGGAACAATAATGAATTTAAGTTTTCTCGCCCTGTAAGGAATATTAGTGTTTTACTTGAAGATAAAATTGTTCCTATAAAAATATTTGGCATAATGTCAGATCGAGTATTAAGACATCATTTATCCATACGCAATTCTAAAATTATTATTAATAATGCTAACCAATATCCGAATATTTTATTTAAAAAAGCACAAATTATTGCTCATTTCAAAACTAGAAAAGAAAAAATAAAAAAAGATGCTGAACTATCTGCTAAAAAAATTAATGGTATATTAAAATATTCTGATGTTTTATTAGACGAAATCACTGCTTTAGTTGAATCACCAGTAATACTAACTGGAAGATTTAGTAAAAAATTTCTTACATTACCTCATGAAATACTCATACATATCATGACTCATAACCAGAAATATCTTCCAATATACAACATCAATGGAAAACTAATTCCATATTTTATTTTTGTAACAAATATTCAATCATGTTACCCAACATATATTATTTCTGGAAATGAAAACGTAATACATGCTCGATTTACGGATGCTAAATTTTTTTTTAAAAATGATATAAAAAGAACACTAGAAGATTACTTACCTTCTTTAAAAAATATAATATTTCAAAAAAAACTAGGTTCATTATATGAAAAAACTAATCGTATTAAATCATTAATTACATGGATAGCACCAATAATGCATGCCAATATAGATGATTCAGTACGTGCAGCTACATTATGTAAATGTGATTTAACTACTAATATGGTTTTTGAATTTCCAGAAATTCAAGGTATCGTAGGAATGTATTATGCAATACACAACCAAGAAAATAATGAAGTAGCAATTGCTATAAAAGAACAATATCAACCTAAATTTTCTGGAGATCAATTACCATCAAATCTCATTTCTTGCGCCCTAGCTATTGTAGACAAAATCGATACTTTATCGGGTATATTTAGTATTAGTGAATATCCAAAAGGAGATAAAGATCCATATGCGTTAAAACGCACTGCTATAGGAATAATACGCATTATTATTGAAAAAAAAATATTAATAAATTTAGAAGAGTTATTACAAAAATCTATAAATTTATATGTCGAAGTAACTAATAAAAAAAAAATAATTAAACACTTAATTACATTTATATTAGAACGATGCTATTTTTTTTATCGCAGTCAAGGTTATACAATAAATGTTATTAAAGCAGTGCTATCATGTAAATTAACTCAATTGATAGATATAGATGCACGTATAAAAGCTATCGCACATTTTCAAACACTAAATACTTATAAACCATTAATATTAATTAATAAAAGAATTTGTAAAATATTAGAAAAAAACCAAACAAAGCTTAATAAACATATAGAAAATGATTTATTCGAAGAACAATCAGAAATAATACTCAATACAACAATTCAAAATTTAAAATTTATTTTACCTAATTTATTTTCGAAAAGAAAATATAAAGAAGCATTATTACATATTTCTATGCTAATCAACCCTATTGAATTTTTTTTTGATTCAGTTATTGTTAATCATACTGATCCAGATGTAAAAATTAATAGATTAACAATCTTATATAAAGTAAAAAAAATATTTTTAAATATTGCTAATTTTTCTTATTTAACCATAGTTAACTAAAGTAATAAATGTATTTCTATATAACAACGTATTCATGTACATTTGATAATCTTAAAATATTAATAAACATTAATAAAGAATAAAAATATATATTGTTAATATTAATAGATAATATTAACAATATAAAAATATGTTGAATACTACTATTCAATTATTTTATTACTTTTGTTTAATTAAAATTAAATATATAATTGTTTTACTTGAAAATAAAAAAATTTTTTTTAAAATTACTCTATATTTATAAAAAAATATATCTTATATTACATTCAATATTATCAATAAAATACTACACCTCTTCAATTGTACCTTTAGGTAAAACAGAAGTTATAAAATCACATTTTATTAATACTTCTATTTTATTATTTAAAGACAGCAAAACATAACCATC
>DATLVK010000012.1:0-2045 GCA_035577605.1 Buchnera sp. (in: enterobacteria)
TTATTCTGATATAATCAATACATATAAAAATAATATATAAATATTTCTATTGACTTTAACACTCTGTTTTATAAAAAATTTATCATAAAATATAATATATACCATCAACGTAACAGAGTTAATAATATTAATTATATTTAATAATAAATATTCTGGATATTATAAGTCTTAATTTAAAATTATATAAAATATATATTGATCTTTTAAAAATTACATTTAATTTTAATATGCATTAATATATATTTACTAAATATATTATATGATATAATATGTATATATATAATTATTATAAATTATAATAAATAAATTTTAAAAATATTAATTTTTATATAATAATTAAATCAATCATATATTCTGAACTACAATTTGTTATCAATTACATATTTTATGTAATATTAATATTATTTATTAATCAATATATTAATATAGGTTTTCAATTATGAATGAATCCTTACTAAATAAATTCGGAAATTCAAAAGAACGTGTTAAAAATGCTGTCTATTCACTAAAAAAAGGACAAGGTATTATATTACTCGATGATATGAGTAGAGAAAATGAAGGAGATTTAATTTTTGGATGTGAATCATTAACAGTAGAACAAGTGGCTTTAACTATCCGATATGGAAGTGGTATTGTTTGCTTATGTATTACCGAATCAAAAAGAAAAGAACTGGAATTGCCTATGATGGTTAAAAATAATACTAATAAATTTGGCACAAATTTTACAGTTACAATTGAAGCTGCTAACGGAGTATCTACAGGAGTATCAGCTCAAGATAGATTAACTACAATCCATACAGCTGCATCCGATTCAGCTAAACCTAATGATTTAAATCGTCCTGGACATGTGTTTCCTATACAAGCACATAAAAAAGGTTTATTAAAAAGAAAAGGTCATACAGAAGCTACTATTGAATTAATGAATTTATCTGGTTTAAAACCCACTGGAATACTATGTGAGCTAACCAACCGAGATGGATCTATGGCAAAAATGCCTGAAATCATTAGTTTTTCTAAATCAAAAAAAATGACGGTGCTAACTATTGAAGATTTGATAAATTATATTTATTAATATAATACAATTATAAAATTATACGAATATACTAAAATATCATATATATCTAGTTAACAACCAATATATATGTTTTAAATGACGTATATTATTTATTTTATGGTCGTTAACTGACTTAACAACCAATTAGGACTAACAAAAATATTTGATTTAGAATATTGTCTTTGTTTAAAACGTAACATACCAACATAAGCAATCATAGCTCCATTATCTGTACAAAATTCAGGTCTTACGTAAAATACTTCAGTGTTACAATTTACAACCATTTTTTTTATTTTTTTTCTCAAAACATTATTGGCACTCACTCCACCTGCAACTACTATACGGTGTAAACCAGTTTTTTTTAGTGCCTGTTGACATTTAATTACCAATGAATCCACTATTGCAGACTCAAATTCATAAGCAATATCTGCTCGTGTTTGAAAATCTTTTTCTTGCTTATTAATCAAATTAGAGGTATAAGTTTTTAAACCTGAAAAACTAAAATTTAAATCAGAAGAATGAATCATGGGTCTAGGAAATTTAAAACGACCAGGAGTACCATGTTGTGCTAATTGAGATAAAGCAGGACCTCCAGGATATCTTAAACCTAATGACTTAGCTGTTTTATCAAAAGCATCACCAACTGAATCATCAAGTGATTCTCCTAACAATTTGTAAACACCTATTTCAAATGCTTGAATTAATTGAGTGTGTCCTCCAGAAACTAAAAGAGCAATAAATGGAAAATCTAATTTTTTTTCTTCAAGCATCGGTGATAATAAATGACCTTCCATGTGATTTACTGGTACAATAGGTACATTCCAAGAAAAAGATAGAGCGTGGCTAATAGAAGCACCTATTAATAATGACCCTATAAGTCCAGGTCCCGCAGTATAAGCAATAGCATTAATAGATTTTATACTGCATCCTGATTTTTTTAAAACAGTTTCAATTAAAGGCACTGTTTTATGCATATGAGCACGCGCAGCTA
>DATLVK010000013.1:0-2036 GCA_035577605.1 Buchnera sp. (in: enterobacteria)
ACATAAAAATGAAAAAAAAACCAATAAGATTAGGTATTTCTGGCGCTCTAGGTAGAATGGGTAAAACATTGATAAAAGAAATAACTAAAGAAAAAAATGTCATATTAAATACTGCTATAGTTAGAAAAAAAAATATATTTGTTCAAAAAGATATAGGAGAAATTATCAATATTGGTGCTATTGGTATAAAAATTAGTACTTCTTTAGAAGAAGAAATAGATAATTTTGATGTTCTTATTGATTTTAGTACACCTAACAACACTATGGAAAATTTAAATATATGTGCAAAATATAAAAAAAATATAGTTATTGGAACAACAGGTTTTAATCAAATAGAAAAAAATAACATTCAATCTATTAGTAACAAAATTGGAATTATATTAAGTACAAATTTTAGTATAGGCATAAACATTATTTTAAAACTACTAGAAATAACTACACATGCTATAAGCAATGATACTGATATTGAAATTATTGAATCACATCATAGAAATAAAATAGATGCTCCTTCAGGAACCGCATTAACCTTGGGGGAAACAATAGCAAAAACAATGAAATGGAATTTGGATAGCAATTCTTTATACAGGAAAAAAGGATTAATTGGGAAAAGAGAAAAACAAAAAATTGGATTTTCTATGATACGAGCAGGTGATATTGTTGGAGAACATACAGTTATTTTTGCCAATACAGGTGAACGTCTTGAAATTAGTCATAAAGCAAGTAATAGAATTCCTTTCTCACAAGGAGCAATTCAAGCAGCTATATGGCTTTATACAAAAAAAACAGGATTATTTAACATGCAAGATGTTCTGAATATTTAATTCACTTTTTTATTTTAAATTTAACAAAAATATTGGAGGATGATTTGAATCAATCAGCAACATTAGTTTTACAAAATGGAACTATTTTTCATGGTCGATCAATAGGAATAAAAGGTTATACTGTAGGAGAAATAGTATTTAATACTTCTATGACTGGTTATCAAGAAATACTTACAGATCCTTCTTATGCTCATCAAATTGTTACTTTTACATACCCTCATATTGGTAATATTGGAACTAACATCTATGACGAAGAATCTGATAAAGTTCATATAAAAGGATTAGTCATTAAAAATATGTCTGCTATATCTAGTAATTATAGATCTACACATAGTCTGTCTAACTACCTCAAAAAAAACAAAATTATTGCCATTTCTGATATAGATACAAGAAAATTAACACATATTTTGCGTATTAATGGTTTACAACATGGTTGTATCTTTACTCAAGATGCACTTAATGTTCATACAGCAATTAAAAAAAATAAAGAATTTTTGGGTCTTGAGGGTGTTGATTTAGCCAAAAAAGTATCTACTAAACTTTCTTATCAATGGAATCAGAGCAACATGATAAAAAAACAAAAAATATTTTGTCATGTTGTAGTATACGATTATGGTGTAAAAAAAAATATATTATCAATATTATCAGAAAAAGGATGTCAGTTAACCATTGTTCCTGCTGATACCAGTGCAGAAGAAGTACTAAAACTATCTCCAAATGGTATTTTTTTATCAAATGGACCAGGAGATCCAAGAGCATGTAATTATGCTATTTCTACTATACAAATATTTTTAAAAAAAAATATACCTATCTTTGGTATTTGTTTAGGACACCAATTATTAGCATTAGCTAGTGGTGCTAAAATTATAAAAATGAAATTTGGACATCATGGTGCAAATCATCCTGTAAAAGATATTATCAGTAATAAAGTCATGATTACCACTCAAAATCATAATTTTACTGTAGATCCTGATAGCATAAAAAAAAATATAGAAATTACACATATATCTCTGTTCGATCATTCATTACAAGGTCTACGTGTAAAAAACAAAGCAGCATTTGGCTTCCAAGGACATCCAGAAGCTAGTCCTGGTCCTCAGGATATCATATATTTATTTGATTATTTCATAACATCAATAAAACATCATATGAATCAAAATAATATTTTAGGAACAAAATAAAAATGCCAAAACGAACAGATATTAAATCTATTTT
>DATLVK010000014.1:0-2129 GCA_035577605.1 Buchnera sp. (in: enterobacteria)
TATGATATTCTTCTTTTAACCTCTCAATCACTACATCAAATTGTAATTCACCTATTGCTCCTAATATTACATTATTATTTAATATTGGACGAAATATTTGAACAGCACCTTCTTCTGATAATTCCTTTAATCCTTTTAGCAACTGTTTTTGTTTAAACGGATTTAATAATCTAATATAACGAAATATTTCAGGAGCAAAATTAGGAATACCTATGAATTTAAATGATTCACCTTGTGTAAAAGTATCACCTATTCGTATTCTACCATGATTATGTATACCTATAATGTCCCCTGGATAAGCGTATTTTACTGAAAATCTATTACCTGCTAAAAATATTAGAGCATCATTTACAACTAAATATTTTCGAGTTCTTACGTGGAATAATCTAATACCTTTAATATATTTACCTGAAACTATTCTCATAAAAGCAATACGATCTCTATGCTTAGAATCCATATTAGCTTGTATTTTAAAAATAAAGCCAGAAAAATTTTCTTCATTAGGTTCTACTGTCCTAATATCAGATTTTCTATATTTTGGATATGGAGCCCACTTTATTAAACTATTCAACATATGATCCACACCAAAATTATTTAAAGCGCTACCAAAAAATACTGGAGTTAAAGTTCCTTTTAAAAAAAAAGAATAATTAAATGTTAAGTAACACTGACGCATTAATTCTACTTCTTCGCGTAATTGCTGAGCTGTTACTACTCCTATGTTATCATCTAATAAAGCATTATTTAGATCTGGTATTTTAAAAAAAATTAATTTTTCTTTATTTTCTTTTACATTTTTTTTGTAAATCCATGTTTCTTCTTCATGTATATGATGTGTTCCTTGGAACAAATTTCCGCAATTAATTGGCCAAGTTATAGGAGCACAAGATATTTCTAATTGATTCTCAATATCATCAAATAACTCTATAGGATTTTTAGCATCCCTATCTAATTTATTAATAAAAGTAATAATAGGAGTATTTCTCAATCTAGTTACATTAATTAACTTTTTTGTTCTTTCTTCTACTCCTTTAGCAGCATCTATAATCATCAAACAACAATCAACAGCAGTAATTATTCGATAAGTGTCTTCGGAAAAATCTTCATGACCTGGTGTATCTAATAAATTAATGAGATGATTTTTATAATAAAATTGCATTATAGAACTAGTGACAGATATACCTCTTTTTTTTTCAATTTTCATCCAATCAGACGTAACATATGTTCCAGAACCTCTAGCTTTAACAGTACCCGATTTATGAATTGCTTTTCCTAAGAATAATATTTTTTCAGTAATAGTAGTTTTTCCAGCATCAGGATGAGAAATAATTGCAAACGTTCTTCTTTTTTTTATTTCTGATAAAAAATTCAAATCTAAATTTTTTTTAATCATTATAATATGTTGTTTTAAATTGATATTTAAATCATTATACAACAATAAATGTAATATCTTATATAAAAATAATTTACTTACTCTTTAAAAAACAATATAGTAACATATATAACAATATCATGATATGCCCATTTCAAATGGATGCCTAAATACGTAAAATTAAATAATAAATTGTATATTGAATATAAAAAATTTATTAATCTCACTTTTAAAATCAAATAATAATTTCTATCTTAAATAAGATAACTATTAATAGCTATAATATATTATAGTAATATAATATATATGTAATATTTTAATTTTTTATATAAGAGATAAAGATGAATAAAAAATTCATATATATTGTTTATACTGGTGGCACTATTGGAATGAAAAAATCAAAAAATGGGTACATTCCTATATCTGGTTATTTACAACAACAATTAACCAATATGTCTGATTTCCATAAACCAGAAATTCCTAATTTTGTCATACATGAGTATCAACCTCTCATTGATTCATCTAATATGACACCAATAGAATGGCAAATTATTGCTGATGACATTTATAAAAATTATCAAAAATATGATGGATTTGTTGTTTTACATGGCACAGATACAATGTCTTATACGGCATCAGCATTATCTTTTTTATTAGAGAATTTACAAAAACCAGTCATCATCACAGGTTCACAAATACCCCTTTCTGAAATACGATCTGATGGTAGACAAAATCTACTCAATGCTTTATTAATAGC
>DATLVK010000015.1:0-2391 GCA_035577605.1 Buchnera sp. (in: enterobacteria)
AATGTTTTACCTGTTCCTGGAGGACCTACCATTAAAATTCCTTTTGGAATTTTACCACCTAATTTCTGAAAACGACCAGGCTCTTTTAAATATTCCACTAATTCACTAACTTCTTCTTTAGCTTCATCGCAACCAGCTACATCAGAAAAAGTAGTTTTTATTTCATCTTCAGATAACATACGAGCTTTACTTTTACCAAAAGACATAGCTCCCTTTCCACCACCAACATGCATTTGACGCATAAAAAAAATCCAAACACCTATCAATAAAAACATCGGAAACCAAGATATAAAAATAGATGTAATAAAACTTGTTTCTTCAGGTACTTCTCCTACTACTTTAACATTTTTTTTTAAAAGATTATCAAGTAACTTAACATCATTAATGGGAAGATATGTCTTGTATTTATTATTATTTTTTTTAATAACATTAATTTCATGCCCATTTATATGCACCTCTCGGACTTGATCTTGATTAACTTCTGATAAAAAAGTCGAATAATCTGTTTGACGAATATTCGTATCATCAGAATTAAAACTTTGAAATATAGACATAAACACAACTGCAATGACTAACCAAAGAATCAGATTTTTAACCATGTCACTCAAGGTATTAACCTCATTATTACAATAATATTAAAAAACAGCATAAGATAATATTATTTTCTCTTAGCTGCTACAATAAATACTTCTCTGGAACTAGCTCGAGAAGCATTTGGTTTACGAATTTTAACTAATGAAAATAAATCACGAATTTTTTTTAGAAATCCATCAAATCCTTCTCCTTGAAATAATTTTAATAATAATGTTCCCCCTTTCACTAATGTTATTGTAGATACATCAAGCGCTAAATTACATAAAAAAATAGACCGAGGAATATCAATACAAGATTTCCCACTGATGTTAGCAGCCATATCAGACATGACTACATTAATAGGTGTAAATTGTACATAATTTAATAATTTATTAACTACGATTTTCTCTCTAAAATCACCTTGAATAAAATGTACATTTTTAATAGGAGACATCGGTAGCATGTCGCAAGCTACAATTTTACCATGTTTTCCTATCTTAGAAACAGCGTATTCTGACCAGCTACCAGGTGCCGATCCTAAATCTATCACAGTCATACCTGATTGAAAAATTTTATCAGAATTTTGTAATTCTTCTAACTTAAATATTGCTCTTGATCTAAATCCTTTTTTATTAGCTAATTTTACATATTTATCACAAAAATGCCTACGTAACCATTTATTAGAAAAACATTTATTTTTTTTAATCATAGAAGAAAGTCCGAAAAACATAATCATCAAATAATAAAATATATCATTCAAAAATGTATTAATCTCTATATCAATATTGTCAATATGTTTTATGTTAACATTATTAAGCAAAACTGTTTTTTTATTTTAATTTTATGTTTAAAATAAACTAATTTTATAAATTGTTTCTAGAATAAAATTTGCTTATATAAAGAAGATACAAATATTATTATTCACATTTACCCTTTATTTTAAGACACCATATTCAATATCTAAAAAAATAAAGATTCTATATATAATCTATTTTCAATATTTTATATTTTATTTCTCCACCCGGTGTTTCCACTACAGAAACATCCATTACTTTCTTACCTAGTAAACCACGAGCCATAGGGGAGTTAATAGAAATTAATTTTTTTTTAAAATTAGCTTCATCATCTCCTACAATTCTATAAATGAAATTTTCTTTTGTATGTATATTTAATACTTCTACAGTTACACCAAAAATTACTTTACCATTGTTAGGTATCTTTTTTATATCAATAATTTCAGCATTAGCAAGTTTAGCCTCAATTTCTTGAATCCTGCCTTCACAAAAAGCTTGTTCTTCTCTAGATGCATGATATTCAGCATTCTCTTTTAAATCACCATGAGCTCTAGCATCAGATATGTCAGAAATAATACGAGGACGTGTGATTTCTTTCAATTCTTTTAATTCTTTACGTAATTGCTGTACACCTGTTAAAGTCATTGGAATCTTATTTTTCATAAAAATACTCCTGAACAATAAACATAATTATATTATTATCAATACTATATTATTAAAAAATTGATGATATTAAATCAACTAACAATAAATCTAATATTTAATTAAATTAAAATAATATTTTTAAGAGACAATAAAATATTTTTTATATATAAATGTCTATAGATAATACTACATGCAATAAAATATGTTTTATAAAAATACTCTATTTATGTTAATATTTATAATATTTCAACAATATTTTATAAGATACATATCTCAATTAATTAATAAAAAGAATAGTAATATTAAAATTCATATATTAATAATAAATAATATTAAAAATTTTTAAAATATACTTTTACCTAAAAATATATTATATGTA
>DATLVK010000016.1:0-3892 GCA_035577605.1 Buchnera sp. (in: enterobacteria)
ATTCATTTTACGTAGTCGTAATAAATAATGTTAGAGGATAAATAATGCCGCGTTCTCTTAAGAAAGGCCCTTTTATCGATCTGAGTTTACTTAAAAAAGTAGAACAATCTATTAAAAAAAATGATAAAAAACCTTTACGTACTTGGTCTCGTCGTTCTACTATTTTTCCAAATATGATTGGTTTAACTATAGCAATACATAATGGTCGACAACATATTCCTGTTTTTATTACTGAAGATATGGTTGGACATAAATTAGGGGAATTTTCTTTAACTCGAACTTATAAAGGTCATTCTGCTGATAGAAAAGTTAAAAAACGTTAGCTAAAAAAGAGGAATAGATGGAAGTTTTAGCTCAATATCGTCAAGCTCGTTCTTCTGCACAAAAGATTCGTTTAATTGCTGATTTAATTCGTGGTAAAAAAGTGCAAATAGCTTTGGAAATACTGATATATTCCAATAAAAAAGCATCACATTTAGTAAAAAAAGTTTTAGAATCAGCAATAGCTAACGCTGAACATAATGATGGTGCTGACATAGACAATTTGATAATAAAAAAAATTTTTGTTAATGAAGGTCCAACTATGAAAAGAATGATGCCACGTGCTAAAGGTCGTGCTGATCGAATTTTAAAGCGTACTAGTCATATCACCGTAGTTGTGTCTGATCGCTAAAATTTTGGAGACTAGTAATGGGTCAAAAAGTACATCCTAATGGCATGCGATTGGGTATAATTAAGTCTTGGAATTCTGTTTGGTTTGCTAATAGTAAAGACTTTGCTGATAATTTAAACAGTGATTTTCAAGTAAGAAGTTTTTTAAAAAAAGAGTTATTTAAAGCGTCTGTATCTCGAATTATTATTGAACGTCCTGCTAAAAGTATTCGAATTACAATTCATACAGCACGTCCAGGAATTGTTATAGGAAAGAAAGGAGAAGATGTAGAGAAATTAAAAATTGCCATATCGTCTATAGCTGGTGTTCCCGCACAAATTAACATTTCAGAAGTTAGAAAACCAGAGTTAGACGCGAAATTAGTAGCTGATAACATTACATCTCAGTTGGAAAGAAGAGTAATGTTTCGGCGTGCTATGAAACGGGCAGTACAAAATGCTATGAGACAAGGAGCAAAAGGAATAAAAGTTGAAATTAGTGGACGTTTAGGAGGGGCAGAAATAGCACGAAAAGAATGGTATCGTGAAGGAAGAGTTCCATTACATACATTACGTGCAGATATTGAATATAATACTTCGGAAGCACATACGACGTATGGAATTGTTGGAGTAAAAGTTTGGATTTTTAAAGGAGAAATTTTAGGTGGAATGTCTGCTGTGAAAATATTAGAACGGCCTCTTACACAACCTAAAAAATATCATCGTAAGAACCGTAAGTAAGGAGATTATCTAATATGATGCAACCAAAACGAACTAAATTTCGTAAAATGCATAAAGGTCGTAATCGTGGTCTTGCTAGTGGCACTGATGTTAAATTCGGTAGTTTTGGTTTAAAGGCTGTAGGTAGAGGACGTTTAACAGCTCGTCAGATAGAAGCAGCACGAATAGCTATCACTCGTTCTGTCAAAAGACAAGGTAAAATGTGGATACGTATTTTTCCTGATAAACCTATTACTCAGAAACCATTAGAAGTGAGAATGGGTAAAGGTAAAGGGAATGTTGAATATTGGGTGGCTTTAATTCAACCAGGAAAGGTTTTATATGAAATAGAAGGATTATCTGAAGAATTATCTCGAGAAGCATTGAAATTAGCAGCTGCAAAATTGCCTATTAAAACTATATTTGTGACTAAAATGGTGATGTAATGAAATTAATTGAGCTGCGCAAAAAAAGTACGATAGATTTAAATTCTGAATTGTTAAATTTATTAAGAGAGCATTTTAATCTGCGTATGCAGTTGTCATCAGGAAAATTAAAACAATCTCATTTATTAAAAAAAGTTAGAAAAAGTATTTCTCAAGTAAAAATGTTGTTGTCGGAAAAGGAAAGTGAATCATGACCAAGAAGTACAATGTATTAAAAGGTTGTGTTATCAGCGATAAAATGCAAAAATCTGCAGTGGTAGCTATAGAGCGTTTTGTCAAACATCCAATTTATGGAAAATTTATAAAACGTACAACAAAATTACATTTTCATGATGAAAAAAATGAATGTGCTGTTGGTGATACCATAGAAATCCGAGAATGTCGTCCAATATCTAAAAAAAAATCTTGGACATTCGTTCGTATTATTGAAAAAGCAACACGTTAAAATTTTTATTTAGCATGAACAGTAGTTATTAATTAGCTGTTCATGTTTTTTGGCAATAAATAAAAAAGAATGTTATAATAAATTTATATAGGAGCATTATAAGCTTGTTTTTTACAAATAAACAAGTGTTTTTATTGGAGCTTTAAAATGATTCAAGAACAAAGTATGTTAAATGTAGCGGATAATTCTGGTGCACGTTTTGCTATGTGTATTAAAGTTTTAGGAGGTTCTCGAAGAAGATATGCTAGTATTGGAGATATTATTAAAGTTACTATAAAAGAAGCAATTCCGAGAGGTAAAGTAAAAAAAGGTGACGTTCTTAAAGCTGTAATAGTGCGTACTAAAAAAGGTATAAGAAGACCAGATGGTTCTATTATTCGTTTTGATACTAATGCATGTGTCATTTTAAATAATAGTACTGAGCAACCGATAGGTACTCGTATTTTTGGACCAGTTACTCGAGAATTGAGAATAGAAAAATTTATGAAAATTATTTCTTTGGCTCCCGAAGTACTATGAATAATAAGAAGGAATACCGATGGCAGCAAAAATACGTTGTAATGATAAAGTAGTTGTCTTAACAGGTAAAGATAAAGGTAAAATAGGTATTGTTAAGAAGATATTGTCTAAAAATAAAGTGATTGTAGATGGTGTTAATTTAGTAAAAAAACATCAAAAATCTGTTCCTGCTCAAAATAAGCCCGGAGGAATTATTAGTAAGGAATTGGGTATCCATATTTCTAATGTAGCTATATTTAACTCAATAACAAAAAAATCTGATCGCATAGGTTTTAGATTCGAGAATAGTAAGAAGGTTCGTTTTTTTAAATCTAACAAAAAGACGTTAAATAATATGGAGCTCTAATCGTGTCAAGACTGTATGATTATTATAAAAACACAGTATTGAAAAAGCTCATGCTGCAGTGTAATTATCATTCTTTAATGCAAGTTCCTAGAATTGAAAAAATCACTTTAAACATGGGAGTCGGTACTGCTGTTACTGAAAAAAAAACACTTGATCAAGCGATTTTAGATTTATCATTAATTTCTGGTCAAAAACCTTTGGTGACTAAAGCTCATAAATCTATTTCTGGTTTTAAAATTCGTCAAGGATATGCTATAGGTTGTAAAGTGACATTAAGAGGTAAACGAAAATGGGATTTTTTAGATCGTTTAATTACCATAGCTATACCGCGTATTAGAGATTTTCGTGGTTTGTCTAAAAAATCTTTTGATGGTCGCGGAAATTATAGTATGGGCATTCGCGAACAAATTATTTTTCCAGAAATTGATTATGATAAAATTGATCGTGTGCGTGGTCTTAATATTAATATTACCACTACTGCGTATTCTGATTATGAAGGTGAGTTGTTGTTGTCATCTTTTCATTTTCCATTTCGTAAGTAAATAAGGTGTTACATGGCTAAACAATCAATTAAAGCACGTGAAGCAAAGCGTATTAAGTTGTCTAAAAAATTTTCTGAAAAACGCATACAGCTAAAAAAAACTATTTCTGATATAACTCAATCAGCAGAGTCTCGTTGGCAAGCTGTACTAAAATTGCAAATTTTACCAAGAGATTCTAGTCCTTCACGTCAGCGTAATCGTTGTCGTCAAACAGGTCGACCAC
>DATLVK010000017.1:0-5003 GCA_035577605.1 Buchnera sp. (in: enterobacteria)
TTATTTGGTTCTATTCGGAGTAATATTAGTTTAATAGCTCCTATTATGTGGCATCCTAGAAACAACAATACATTAGTATGTATTGATTTAACCAAAAATATTTTTTCTTTAGTAAATTATTTAAATACTGTATGTAAACAATCAGTAGATTATAAAACAATATTTTCATTGGGACTTATTTTCTTATATATTAATCGATGTCCAATATTGGTTCCTGTAAATTGTCTTACACAAAAAGATTTAAATAGATTAAATATTGATTTTAAATATTGTTGCGATAATTTACATATATTAAAGCAATCAGCATTACTTAAAAATCGCATTCTGTTTTTATTAAATTTTGACAATACAGTAATGTCAAAAGATATTGATTTGAAAATTTATGATGCTTTTTTTTGTAATAAAGATAAATATAAAATTAACTTTTTACATCAAAAACTGCCATTGAATGATATCAGAAATAGAATTGCATTCTATGATAATAGAATAAATGAGATTGTATTTCGTTGTAAAGCACGAAATTTTCCTTATTTTCTTAATAAAAATGAAAAAATTATATGGTTAAAGCATTGTCGTACGGTATTAAATAAAGAATTGATTTATAATTATGTATTATTTATTCGTACTTTATTAAAAAAATATGATAATAATAAAAAAAAAATATTTTTATTAAGCGAATTACTAATTTATATTAAAGAGTTAGAAAATTATATATTGCTGTAAGTAATAAAAAATGTTGTTAATAAAGAATCAGTTTTTCGGGTAAATTACAACCATTTTTTTAAAAAAACGATAATGAATGTACTTTATTATGAATTTAAGCACATAACATTTTATTTTTTTAATGTTTTTAATTCTTAGTAAATTATTATACACAATAAGGAATAAGGTTACTAGAATGCATTGTTATTTTATTATTAGGTAAAATTTATTTATTTATTTTTTATCCAGTAAATATGAGTATATTTCAGTAAAACTGTGTAGGATATGTGATTTTAATATAACCAAGATTCTAAAAATTTTTTAATATCTTTTATACAATATAGTATTTTCCTTATTTTTCAGTGATTTTAATTAATTTTCTATTTTCTATTATTTTAATTTTATATACGTGAGATAATATATCTATATATATTTTTATATATAGGTGATGAACAGTAACCTGTATTACTAATAAATTTATAAATTTATTTTTAATTAAAATTACTGTTATTCCAATTTTTAGAAATACTTTAGTTATTTGCAAATAAAAAAGTTTTTTAAAAATTAGGAAACTAGAAATATTAATTGTATTACAAGTAATTATTGCGATATTGATTTTAAATTTTTTGATACTGGAGTAATAATTATCATATTTCTATCAATTATAAAATATTTTATTGTTTTATAAAGAAAGCATGTATTATTAAATATATATACGTAATATGAGCCTGCAAAAAAATTTTATATTTTTTAAATAGATAACCTTACCTATACCTGAATTGTATATTAATATTGTATATTATTTATTAAATTTATTTAGATTCATATTTTTAATGAAACATTATTTTTTAAATAAGAAACTTTCCATGTATTTTTCTATTTTTTTTCTATCGTTTATAGAAAACATATTTAATTTCTTTTCGTTAATTAACATAGTTTGTTTTGATAGCCAAATTTGCCAGGCTAATTTAGAAATTTCATTATAGATTCGTTTTCCTAATATACCTGGGTAAGTTTGGTAGTCCTGTGCTTCTGCTTCTCTTTTTAAGAATTTACAAAAAATGATACGATTCATTTTATATTATTGTCTCTTGTGTATTTTTTTGGAAAATTAATAGTTTTTTAAGTATTTTTTTAACTGGACTAGATAAACCTATTGATTGTGGTTCTATTAGATTGTACCAAATAGAATATTTTCGATTAATATTATTTTTTTGTAGTATTGTTATATTTACATATATTGGTACAATATATAATTTTAAATGAGTTAAACGGTGATAAAATGGATCTATTATTAGTTTTTCGTTTTTTTTAATTTTTTTTCCTTGCATCCAAGATATTAAATTAATTTCTTTATAAAATTCTGGAAAAGAAAATAAATTAGCCCATATACCATGATCTGGTCTTTTTTTAAGAAATACAAAATGATTATATTGAAGAATTAAAAAATAGAAAGTTTTTTTTAAAATATTCTTTTTTTTGTTTTTTTTAGGAAAAAATTCACATTTTTTTTGTAAATAAGCTATGCAATTAACGTGTAATGGACAAATATGGCATTTTGGTTTTATACGTGTACAAATTAAAGAGCCCAGATCCATCATAGCTTGATTAAATTTTCCAGTATTATACAGTGGCGTAATGTTATTAATAATTTTCCATAGTTTTTTTTCTGTTTTTTTTTCATTGATTGCTGCACAAATTGCATAGTAACGAGTTATAATTCTTTTAACGTTTCCATCTAAAATTGGATAATAGTATCCAAATGATAATGATAAAATAGCTCCAGCAGTAGATTTTCCTATTCCTGGTAATTTAATAAGATCGGTAAAATTATTCGGAAATTGGTTATTATATTTTTCTGAGATAATTTTAATCGTTTTATATAAATTTTTTGCTCTTGTATAGTAGCCTAATCCACTCCATAAATGTAATACTTCATTTATAGATGCTGATTGCAAACTATTAATATTAGGAAATTTTTGAATAAAAATATTAAAATAAGGAATTACTGTTTTTACCTGAGTTTGTTGTAACATTATTTCAGATAACCAAATTTTATAAGGCGTTTTTTTAATTTGCCAAGGTAATTTTTTTCTTCCGTATATATGATACCAATTTATCATTAATTGAGCAAATATAGATGATGTATGCATACATGTTAAATCTAATTTTTATTGTATTCTATTACTGATATAATATAAAATATTTTTATTTTTTTGTTAATTACTAATATTATTTTTTATATTACAATTGTTTTATATAATTTTAGAAAAAAATAAGATTTTAACATGATAAAAAATATAATTATTCCAAAATATAATGATCACGGTGTTTTTTTACGTAAAATTCGTAGTTTTGTTGTTAGAAATAAAAAATTAAATTTGTCTGATAATAGAATTATAAAAAATATTTTTCCTATAATGGGTTTTATGTTTAAGAAGGAAATAATTATTTTTAATAAAATTTTTAATAATTCATTGCCTGTAATATTAGAAATCGGTTTTGGAACAGGGAAAACATTGGTAGATACTGCTTTCAAAAACCAAAATAAAAATTTTTTAGGAATTGAAGTACATAAAAACAGTATAGTAAAATGTTTAAAATACGCATATTTAAAAAATATTACTAATTTAAAAATTATTTATCATGATGCAGAAGAAGTAGTTAATTATATGATTAAAAATAAATCATTGTCTGTAGTTCAGTTATTTTTTCCTGATCCATGGCATAAAAAACGTCATCATAAAAGAAGAATTTTAAAAAAAAATTTTGTTAATTTAATTTTAAAAAAATTAATTATAGGTGGGATATTACATATAGCTACTGACTGTCAAAACTATGCCGATAATATTATTGACGTAATAAATGGTATTCCGGGGTATAAGAATTTATCAAAAAATAACACTTATATTGAAAGACCTGAATATCGTCCTGTAACTAAATTTGAAAAAAAAGCTATTTTTTTTAATAACGTTGTATTTGATTTAATTTTTAAAAAAATAACTGAATATTAATCATATAAAAAATATTCTAATAAAGAATTTAAAAATAATTTACCTTTTTCTGTAGTTTTCCAAGTTAAGTTGGTTTCTTCTAGATAACCTTGAGAAATAGCCAATTGAATTTCTTTTTTGATGTAATTTTCTTTAATATTAGTATATTTACTAAAATCTTTTCGGTATATAGGTTCAAATAATCTTAAATTATTCATAAAATATTCAAAAGGTTTATCTTTATCTTTTATTAAATATATTTTTTTTATATACTTTCCATTTATAAAGTCTGAAACATTTTTATTTTTAACAGTTCTAATT
The DNA here is from genome assembly GCA_035577605.1 of Buchnera sp. (in: enterobacteria). Taxonomy (GTDB): domain Bacteria; phylum Pseudomonadota; class Gammaproteobacteria; order Enterobacterales; family Enterobacteriaceae; genus Buchnera_C. The sequence continues at coordinate 4,017 of DATLVK010000017.1, forward strand.
AAATTTCCATTTCTTTGTGTTAATTTACCATGAGCTCCGCAACCTATTCCTAAATAATCACCATATTTCCAATAATTGATATTATGTTTACAACGATATTTTTTTTTTGCATAAGAAGAAATTTCATATTGTTCATATCCTGATGAAGATAATAGCATTCTTCCTTGTTTCCACATTTCCCATATTGTATCTGTATTGGGTAGATCTAATTTTTTACTGTAAAAAATAGTATTTGGTTCAAGAGTTAATTGATACCAGGAAATATGCGATGGATTCAAAGAAATTGCTGTTTCTAAATCTAATAAAGCACTATTCAATGATTGTGATGGAAGTCCATACATTATATCAAAATTTATATTTTTAAATTGAATATCACGCATAATGTTATTAATATTTTGAATATTAATTAATTCTTCATCTCGTTCTAATATGTTTAACTGTTTTTTATTAAAGGTTTGTATTCCTATAGAAATTCTATTAATACCAATTTCTTTATATTTTAAAAATTTTTTATATTCTATATGTTTTGGGTTAGTTTCTATTGTAATTTCTGCTGATGGAGAAATAAAAATATATTTTTTTATTTCTTTTAATAACGAATCTATAGATTTATAATGAAATAAACTTGGTGTACCTCCACCAATAAAAATAGTATTAATAATTCTATTAGAAGTTAAATATATATCGTTTTTTAAATCTGATATTAAGTGGTTTATATATTCTTTTTCTTTAATTTTATTTTTTGTAGTATAAGAGTTAAAATCACAATAAGGACATTTTTTAAGACACCAAGGAATATGAATATATAAACTAAGGGAAGGAAGAGTTGTCATATCAGTCTATTTGATCCATTTTTCATTATTAGGTACTATTACAGAATAATGAGTTTTAATTAAGTATATAAAATATGTTCTTTATAGTATTATAGATAAAAAATTGAATATAATTTTTATATTATGTTATAATAAATAATTAGTGTCTTTAGTA
>DATLVK010000018.1:0-4949 GCA_035577605.1 Buchnera sp. (in: enterobacteria)
ATTTTTTCTCTTGCATTAGAGAATGTACGTCCTACAGTAGAAGTGAAATCTCGTCGTGTAGGTGGTTCTACTTATCAAGTTCCAGTAGAAGTTCGTCCTATTCGAAGAAATGCTTTAGCGATGCGTTGGATTGTTGAAGCAGCACGTAAGAGAACTGATAAATCAATGTTTCTTAGATTAGCAAATGAATTGTTTGATGCTTCGGAAAATAAAGGTAATGCTGTTAAAAAAAGAGAAGAAGTACATAGGATGGCAGAAGCTAATAAAGCTTTTGCTCATTATCGTTGGTAAAATAATTTATTTTAGTTCTTAATTATTAATATTTTATATATAAGTCGAGTTATTCTGTTTTTATTAATTAATAATTTAGACTATTTTATTATAAAAGGAATAAAATGCCTCGTACCACCCCTATTACGAATTATAGAAATATCGGAATTAGCGCCCATATAGATGCTGGAAAAACCACTACAACTGAACGAATTTTGTTTTATACAGGAATTAATCATAAAATTGGTGAAGTTCATGATGGAGCTGCAACTATGGATTGGATGGAACAAGAACAGGAGAGAGGAATTACTATTACTTCTGCTGCAACAACTGCATTTTGGTCAGGAATGGCTAAGCAGTTTGCACCACATCGAATTAATATTATTGATACTCCTGGACATGTTGACTTTACCATAGAAGTTGAACGTTCCATGCGTATTTTAGATGGTGTTGTCATGATTTACTGTGCAGTAGGAGGTGTACAATCTCAATCTGAAACGGTTTGGCGTCAAGCTAATAAATACAAAATACCTAGAATTGCATTTATTAATAAAATGGATCGTATGGGAGCTGATTTTTTAAAAGTAGTTGCACAAATTAAAAATCGTCTTGGTGCAAATCCTATTCCCATTCAACTTGCAATAGGTAGCGAAGAAAAATTTACAGGAGTAATTGATTTAATAAAAATGAAAGCTATTTTTTGGAATGATGTAGATCAAGGGATAACTTTTACTTATACAGATATTCCTATTGATATGTTAGAATTATCTAAGAAATGGCATCATAATTTACTTGAATCTGCTGCTGAAGCAAATGAAGTTATTATGGAAAAATATTTAAATGGAGAACAACTATCTGAAAAAGAAATAAAATCAGCTTTACGACAAAGAGTGTTAAAAAATGAAATTATTATTATTACTTGTGGATCTGCGTTTAAAAATAAAGGGGTACAAGCTTTATTAGATGCTGTAATAGAATATTTACCATCTCCTATAGATATAGAATTAACAAAAGTGATCACAGATAAAAAAGGTAATACGACTACTTTACCTAGTTCTGATGATAAAGCACCATTTTCAGCATTGGCTTTTAAAATTGCTAGTGATCCATTTGTTGGTAATCTAACATTTTTTAGAGTTTATTCTGGAGTTGTAAAATCAGGGGATACTGTATTTAATTCTATAAAATCTAAAAAAGAGAGATTTGGACGTATTGTTCAAATGCATGCAAATAAACGAGAAGAGATTAAAGAAGTGCGATCTGGAGATATAGCTGCAGCGATTGGGTTAAAAGATGTAACAACAGGAGATACTTTATGTGATCAAAATGTAAAAATAATTTTAGAACGCATGGAGTTTCCTGAACCTGTAATTTCTATAGCTGTAGAACCAAAAACAAAATCTGATCAGGAAAAAATGGGTATAGCTTTAAATAGATTAGCAAAAGAAGATCCTTCATTTCGTGTATGGACTGATGAAGAATCAAATCAAACGATTATTTCAGGCATGGGTGAATTACATTTAGAAATCATAATTGATCGTATGAAAAGAGAGTTTAATGTTAGTGGAAATATTGGTCAGCCACAAGTGGCTTATAGAGAAACTATTAGGAAATTAGTAAAAAATGTAGAAGGTAAACACATTAAACAATCTGGAGGAAGAGGGCAGTATGGACACGTAGTAATTGATTTATTTCCATTAGAACCAGGAAGTGAATCCAGTTATAATTTTATAAATGATATAAAAGGTGGAGTGATTCCAGGAGAATATATTTCTGCAATAGATAAAGGTATTCAAGAGCAATTAAAATTCGGACCTTTAGCTGGATATCCTGTGGTAGACATCGGTGTTCGTTTGCATTTTGGTTCCTATCATGATGTAGATTCTTCAGAAATAGCATTTAAATTGGCAGCATCTATGGCATTCAAACACGCTTTTAAACAAGCAGAACCAGTATTGCTTGAACCTATTATGAAAGTAGAAGTAGAAACTCCAGAAGATTATATGGGAGATGTTATAGGAGATTTAAATCGCAGAAGAGGTATTATTGAAGGGATGGACAATATGATAAATGGAAAAATCATTTTTTCTAGAGTTCCTTTATCTGAAATGTTTGGATATGCTACTGATTTACGTTCTCAAAGTCAGGGTAGAGCTGCTTACTCTATGGAATTTTTTCAATATTCTGAAGCTCCTAGTAATATAGCTAAAAATATTATTTTAGAACGAGAAAAATAAGATTTTTTATATATTGTAAAGTGTTAATAAGGTTTATAAATTATGTCTAAAGAAAAATTTGAACGCTCAAAACTGCATATAAATGTAGGAACTATAGGTCATGTTGATCATGGAAAAACAACTTTAACAGCAGCTATTACCACTGTATTAGCTAAAAAATATGGTGGTTCTCCTCGTGCTTTTGATCAAATAGATAATGCTCCTGAAGAAAAAGCAAGAGGTATTACTATTAATACTTCTCATGTTGAGTATGACACTCTTAACAGACATTATGCTCATGTTGATTGTCCAGGTCATGCTGATTATATAAAAAATATGATTACAGGAGCTGCTCAAATGGATGGAGCTATTTTAGTAGTAGCAGCCAGTGATGGTCCTATGCCACAAACACGCGAACATATTTTATTAGGTCGTCAAGTAGGTGTTCCTTATATTATTGTTTTTTTAAACAAATGCGATGTTGTTGACGATGAGGAATTATTAGAATTAGTAGAAATGGAAGTTAGAGATTTATTAACTCAATATGAGTTTCCAGGTGATGAAACTCCTATAATAAGAGGATCAGCTTTAAAAGCATTAGAAGGTGTGCCAGAGTGGGAAGAAAAAATTATTGATCTAGCTAATTTATTAGATAGTTATATTCCAGAGCCCAAAAGATCAATAGAAAAACCGTTTTTACTTCCTATAGAAGATGTATTTTCTATTTCAGGTCGAGGCACGGTAGTAACAGGTCGAGTTGAACAGGGCGTGATTAAAGTTGGTGAAGAAGTAGAAATTGTTGGGATAAAAAATACCATAAAAACGACATGTACTGGTGTTGAAATGTTTCGTAAATTATTAGATGAAGGCAGAGCAGGAGAAAATGTTGGAATATTATTACGAGGTACTAAGCGAGAAGATATAGAAAGAGGACAAGTATTAGCGAAACCAGGTACTATTCATCCTCATATTAAGTTTGAATCTGAAGTGTATGTTTTATCAAAAGAAGAAGGAGGTCGTCACACACCTTTTTTTAAAGGATATCGTCCTCAATTTTATTTTCGAACCACAGATGTAACTGGTTTTATTGAATTACCTCAAGATATAGAAATGGTCATGCCTGGAGATAATATTAAAATGACGGTTACATTAATTCATCCTATAGCAATGTCTGATGGACTACGTTTTGCAATTCGTGAAGGTGGTCGTACAGTCGGAGCAGGCGTAGTTGTGAAGGTAATTAGTTGATTGCGGTTTGTAATTTTAATTTTTTTACTAATAATAAGAGAAAGAGCCGATAAAGCTCTTTCTTATCTAAAAAATTATAATAATAATTTTTTAATACTATGGTTTACAAAGATAAATATATTTTTTATAATGAATATTATTAATATTTGATATGAGATCAATAAGCATGTGTATAATTGGTTTTACATAAATATCTATTATATTTTTAAAATCAGTTGTATCAATAGCATAATATTTTATTATTGATATTAATTTTACAATGTTAAAATGCTGACTTTATGTTAAATTATTAATCATAATAAAAAAATTTCTATTTATTTAATGTAAATTTTTTTGATTTTAAATCATATTCATTTCTTATATAATATAAGGATTTTCAATACTCCTAATTTTGGAGTTATGCATCAAACTATTGCGCTAACTTACTAATAATCTAGTAAGAAAAGTGTTTTTTAGTTTCTATAGAATTGGAGTTCTGGTCTTATGCAGAACCAAAGAATACGTATTCGTCTTAAAGCTTTTGATCATCGTTTAATTGATCAATCAACTGCAGAAATAGTTGAAACGGCTAAAAGAACTGGTGCGCAAGTTCGTGGTCCTATACCACTTCCTACGCGTAAAGAACGTTTTACTGTTTTAATTTCTCCGCATGTTAATAAAGATGCACGTGATCAATATGAAATTCGTACACATAAGCGACTGATTGATATAGTTGAACCTACTGAAAAAACAGTAGACGCTTTAATGCGATTAGATCTTGCTGCTGGTGTAGATGTACAAATCAGCCTTGGTTAATAAGATAATTAAGTGATCAAAGGGTTGAAAAATAATGATTGGTTTAGTTGGCAAAAAACTAGGTATGACAAGAATTTTTAGTAAAGAAGGTATTTCTATACCTGTTACTGTAATTGAAGTACAAGAAAATCGTATTACTCAAATTAAAAATTTAGATAATGATGGTTATACAGCCATACAAGTTACTACGGGTATTAAAAAATCTAATAGATTAAAGAAATCTGAATCTGGTCATTTTTTAAAATCTGGTGTGAAGGCTGGACGTGGTTTATGGGAATTTAGATGTTCTGATTGCAACAAGTTAACAGTCGGCGCTATAGTAGATTTAGATCTTTTTATTAATTTAAAAAAAGTGGATATTACTGGAATTTCTAAGGGAAAAGGATTTTGTGGTACTGTTAAAAGATGGAATTTTCGCAC
>DATLVK010000019.1:0-6097 GCA_035577605.1 Buchnera sp. (in: enterobacteria)
AAAGGATCAACAGGACGACCTGTTTTACTACTCTCTCAATTTTTATTAAATCAATCTGGTTTAAATTTAAATCATTAAAGATATATATATTAATCAAAATTAAGAATAATATTTAGTATAATTAGATATTTTATTACGTAATAACTATTACAATAATCGCTTATATATTTATATAATTACATTAAATTATAATAATGTTGTTTATGAATATATTATTAAACTTAATACTGAGGCAAATTTATTTTTGAAAAAATATTTATATGAAAAAAATTTTTAATCCACAAGAAATTGAAAAAAAATTGTATAATTTTTGGGAAAACAACGAATTATTTAAACCAAACAAACAATTTAATAAGAAAAAATTCTGTATTATGATTCCACCACCTAATATTACTGGTGGTTTACATATGGGTCATGCTTTTCAGCAAACTATTATGGATATTTTAATTCGTTACCACCGTATGCAGGGTGACAATACATTATGGCAAGTTGGTACGGATCATGCAGGTATTGCGACACAAGCTTTAGTTGAGAAAAATATTATATTAAAGGAAGGAAAAAATCGTCATGAATATACAAGACAAGATTTTATAAAAAAAATATGGGATTGGAAAAAAAAGTACGGTAGTAAAATTACAACTCAAATGCGTCGGTTAGGTAACTCTGTTGATTGGGATAGAGAACGTTTTACTTTAGATCCTAAGATGTCATCTGCTGTGACAGAAGCTTTTATCTCTCTTTATCAAGATAATTTAATTTATAGAAAAAAAAGATTAGTTAATTGGGATCCCAAAATTCAAACTGTTATCTCTGATTTAGAAGTAGAGAATCGTCTTACAGAAGGTTTCATATGGTATATAAGGTATCCTTTATTAGAGGATTGCACGTCTTTTTATAATAAAAAATATTTAGTAGTAGCGACTACTCGTCCTGAAACTTTATTAGGTGATACAGCTCTAGCTATTAATCCTAAAGATAGCAGATATTTTAAATTATTAGGTAAACATGTTTTAGTACCTTTTGTTAATCGTATTATACCTATTATTGCAGATACATATGTTAATTTAGAAAAAGACACTGGATGTGTTAAAATTACTCCAGCTCATGATTTTAATGATTATCAAGTTGGATTAAGACATAATTTACTAATCATTAATGTTTTAACATTTGATGGGAAAATACGTGATGTTCCTGAAATTTATAATATGAATGATGTTACTAATAATATTGATCATATTTTTATTCCTAAAAAATTTAAGTATTTAGACCGTTTTGTTGCAAGAGAAAAAATAATTTATGAGCTAAAAGTATTAGGATTACTAGAAAAAGTAATATCACATAGCAATATGATACCTTATGGGGACAGAAGTGGATCTATCATTGAACCTATGTTAACTGATCAATGGTATTTACGAATATCTAAATTAGCTCCAACAGCGATAAAAGCAGTACAAGAAGGGAATATCACTTTTATTCCTAAGCAATATAATAATTTATATTTTTCTTGGATGCAAGAAATTCAAGATTGGTGTATTTCTAGACAGTTGTGGTGGGGGCATCGTATTCCTATTTGGTATGATAATAATAAGAATATTTATCTTGGAAGAAATGAAATTGAAGTTCGTCAGAAGTATTCTATTCCTAAAAATATTTCTTTAGTACAAGAAGAAGATGTATTAGATACTTGGTTTTCTTCTAGTTTATGGACTTTTGCTACTTTAGGTTGGCCAGATAAGACTCAGTCTTTAGAATATTTTCATCCAACAAATGTATTAGTAAGTGGTTTTGATATTATATTTTTTTGGATTGCTCGAATGATAATGTTAACTATGTATTTTATAAAAGACAAAAATGGAAAACCGCAAGTACCATTTAAAATCGTATATATAACAGGTCTAATTCGAGATGAACAGGGAATAAAAATGTCTAAATCAAAAGGAAATGTTATTGATCCAATAGATATGATAGATGGAATTACTTTAGAAAAATTAATTAAAAAACGAACTAGCAATATGTTTAAAATAAATTTACAAAAAAAAATACGAGAAAGAACACAAAAAAATTTTCCAAAAGGTATTACTGCGACTGGTACTGATGCTGTTCGTTTCACATTTTCTGCTCTTGCAGCAGCAACACGAGATATTGTTTGGGATATGAACAGATTAAAGGGATATCGTAATTTTTGTAATAAATTATGGAATGCAAGTCGGTTTATTTTTATGAATGTTAAATTTGAAGAATTGTTAAAAGAGAAAGATAGCTACTATGTATTATCGTTCGCTGATCAGTGGATCATATCGGAATTCAATAATACAGTGAAAATATATCGGTATGCTTTAGATAATTATCGTTTTGATAATGCTGCTAATATATTATATGATTTTATATGGTATAAATTTTGTGATTGGTATTTAGAGTTGGTAAAAATTTTAATTAATCATACCGATACAGTGAATCTAATAGGTACTAAATATACTTTAGTTAATATATTGGAGTCTTTATTACGATTAGCTCATCCTATTATTCCATTTATTACAGAAGAAATTTGGCAACGTATTAAAGTATTAACTCAAATTAAAGATAAAAGTATTATGGTACAAAAATTTCCTGAGTATGATATTGATTTAGTACATGAATCAGTGTTACATGATATGAAATGGATTCAAAATGCTGTTACAGCAATACGTAATATTCGCTCATCTATAAAAGTTTCTTCAAATAAATTAATACCTATTTTTTTTCATGATGTTGATCATAAAGTAAAGAGGATTATTAAATTACATAGTAAGTATTTAAAAATATTAGCTAATATAGAAAGTATTACTATTTTATCAAAAACTGAAACAGTGCCTTTATCAATCACGAAATTAATAGAGGGTACAGAAATATTGGTTCCAATATCTGGAGTAATAGATAAAAATTTAGAAATTAGTCGTTTATACAAGGAAATTAATAAGATTACATTACATTTAAAACGACTGGAAATAAAATTATCTAATAAGAAATTTATTATGCGTGCACCAAAAGATATAATTGAAAAAGATAAATTAGTTGCAGCACAATTGCAGGATAGAAAAATAAAATTAACTAAAAAAGTTAAATTAATATTAGATCTTGATGAATAATATTTAAAAATAATTTTCAATTATTTGGTAATAAAGTTGATCAGTTTATTTTATATCTTATGTTATTTTATCAGGAATATTTTATATGTCAGTTTTGTATAATCGTATTTCAAATGATATTTTAAAATATCGCATGTCTCTCGATACTGAAAAACGTATAACAATTTCATTTTATAAATATTGTAGCATTAATTTTCCTAAAGAATTTAGAGATAATTTATACATTAATTTTAGTAAATTTAATATATTAGGAAGAATATACGTATCTGAAGAAGGCATTAATGCACAAGCTAGTGTTCCTATTAAATTTTATAGTTTAATGAAATCTTATTTGTATACAGTACATTCTGATTTTAAAGATTTAAGAATAAATAAATCCTTAGATAATAAGAAGTCTTTTTGGGTACTACGTATTAAAGTAAGAAAAAAAATTCTATCAGATGGTATAAATGAAAATATAAAATTTGATCCTAATAGTGTTGGTGTGTACTTAAAATCAGTTGAAGTAAATAAGATGTTGAAAGATAAAAATGTAATTTTTATTGATATGCGTAATAAATATGAATACGAGGTAGGTCATTTTAAAGGAGCTAAATCAATTTCTGCTAATACTTTTCGTGATCAGATGAAAAGTGTCGTTCATTTATTTAAAGATTATAAAAATAAGAAAATTGTTATGTATTGTACAGGAGGTATTCGTTGTGAAAAAGCTACTTTTTGGATGAAATATAATGGTTTTTTAAATATATATCATATTGAAGGTGGTATTATTGGATATTGTCATGATGCTAAAAAAAACAAGTTACCAATACTTTTTCAAGGAAAAAATTTTGTTTTTGATTCACGTTTAGGAGAACGTGTATCTGATGATATAATATCTTATTGTCATCAATGTAAAATGAAGTGTGACACTCATGTTAATTGTAAATATAGTTTATGTCATTCTCTTTTTATTCAATGTTCTGTATGTAGTAATAAATTTCAAGGTTGTTGTTCTGATAAATGTTTTAACCTCATTATGTTAATTAAAAAACGTGAAAATTAACATTTTTATAAAAATATTAAACAATATTACAAAATTAATTGAATTAAATTATTTTTTTATAAAATAAATTTATAAATATTTGTGTTTTTAATAGCATTAAATTTTTATTAAATTGTTTAGAGTAATATCTACTCATAAATAATTTATTTTTTATTAAAGAATAAATTATTTATGAGTAGATATTACTCTTAATTAAAAAAATAGTGAATTATTCTCAATATATTTTAATTTAATTATATTAAAACATATTGATAATTTTTATATTTTAAAAATTTTAATAACATATTTTATTATCTACAATGTATTTTATTACTTTATATATTATTAAAAATTATTATATTTTTTATAAAAAATATTTATAGAAATCAATATTTTATTTATTTAAATTAAATATTTTTAAAATATTAAATATTTTTTTTAAAATTATTTAGTCTTTACATGGCAATTATTTAAAGATACTACATTTTTTATTAAAAAAATAATAAATTTTATTGAAAAATATAATAATTTTTTCTAAGTGTTATTTTTTATATTTTAAATTTACTTTTTTCTTATTGATACATATACCTTATATTTTTAATTTAAAATTCAACAAAAAATAATAGATTAAATATTAAAAAAATACAGGTATCTTTTATATTTTACTGTATATATTAATAATATTAAATCTATTAAAAATATAATATAAAATTATTTTTGTATGTCAAAATGAATAAAATAAATGTATAGAAAATTAAAAAAGAGAGAAAATATAATAAATGACGAAAAAATTTAATGATCCAATATTAAAAACATTATTAGATACTGATGCTTATAAATTTCATATGCAACAAGCTATTTTTTATTATTATCCTAATATAACTGTATCGGCAGAATTTATTTGTCGAGGAAACGATAAGTTAGGAAGTTATAAGCAAGATTTGATAAAACAAATTAAAATGATGCAAGCACTGTATTTAAGTGATGAAGAATATCTCTATATGTCTTCTTTTTCTTTTTTTAAAAGAAAATATCTAAATTGGTTAAAAAATTTTCGATATAATATTGATCAAGTAATTATAAAAGATCAAAATGGATATTTGTATATTCATATTAGTGGTCTTTGGAAAGAAGTTATTTTATGGGAAGTTCCTATTCTAGCTTTAATTAGTGAATTAGTTCATAGGACTCGTTCACCTAATATAAATTCTAAAATAGCAATTGATTATTTAAATAAAAAATTAATTAATTTTTATACAATAACAGAAGATTTAGATTTATCTTTGTTAAAATTAATAGATTTTGGTACTCGTAGACGTTTTTCTTATGATGTTCATTTTAATATTATCAAAACATTAAAAAATAAAATACCTTATTTAGTTGGGTCCAGTAATTATCATATTGCTCGTATATTAGGCATTCCACCTATAGGTACGCAGGCTCACGAATGGTTTCAAGCTCACCAGCAAATTAGTTCAGTATTATCACAAAGTCAGCGTTTAGCTTTACAAGTATGGTTAAATCAATATAAACATGAATTAAGTATAGCTCTTACTGATTCTATTAATATGGATGCATTTTTAAAAGATTTTGGGATAAAATTTGCTACTGATTATCAAGGTATGAGACATGATTCAGGAAATCCTATTAAGTGGGGAGAAAAAGCCATAGATCATTATAAATCTTTAGGAATTAATCCATTAAAAAAAACATTATTATTTTCCGATAATTTAGATTTTAAAAAAATAGTATCCCTTTATCTTTATTTTAGAAAAAAAATAAATGTTGTATTTGGTATCGGTACTAAATTAACATGTGATATTCCTAAAATAAAACCGTTGAATATCGTGATTAAATTAATTGAATGTAATGGAAAACCTGTTGCTAAATTGTCTGATAGTCCTGGTAAAACTATTGGATTAGATAAAAAGTTTGTTTATAAATTATG
>DATLVK010000020.1:0-4790 GCA_035577605.1 Buchnera sp. (in: enterobacteria)
AGTAATGTTTTCGCTTGCTGTTTTAATTTACCATGTATGAATGATGGTAATGTCTTAAGTTCTTTAGTTAAATCTGGAAATCCAAATTCTACGGGATTCTTTTTGATTAGATTTTTGAAAAAATCTATCAACTCCTTATCATCTGAATTGAGGATAAGGAATTTATTTATTTTTTCTCTAACTGTTTTCGTGATCATTGATCTTCGTAATCATTTATATTTTCAAACATTTGATCGTATTTTCGGATTAGATTGTTTAGATCTATTACTAGAGATTCCCAAGCTAGTTTTCGGTCTCCGAAACATTCTGTACTCCAATGTGTTGCCCATCTTAGTACATATTCTAATGGGTCTTCTATTTCTGATTCTGATCCCATAATGGTTTAACTCCCATTTCTTCTAATATATCTTTGATATTAAGATGAAATTCCATAAGTGCTGGTTTCATTTCTACTACAGATTCTTCAACATAAATTGCATCTTCTTCTAAATCTTCTGATATAATTTTACCTTTTGTTATTTCTTTTGTAAGTCTAGTTATCGAGTCACACCATCTACCAAGTGATGCATATGATCTAAGATATCTGGCAGAACTTTCAGATAGTTCAAATGTTACTTTCATTTTAATTTTCAGTTTCTAAATTATTTTCTTGATTTGGATTCCAATGTTTTTTAAGTGATTGGTTTAAATCATCTGCCAGACTAAGCAGAGTATCGTTATTAAATGCTATACCTTTTTCTATAAAGATATCGCTTAATGTTTCTAAAATTTTCTTAGATCCATAATCGTCATAGATTTTTTGTAATTTATCTTTTAAATTTTTTTTCATCTCTTTTTCTTTCTAAAATATTTTTATTTTAAATTTTCTAGTAGATTTGGGTATACCCAATAGTTTTTACTAGTGTTTAGTTCTAGTTTGGGTGCTCCTAGGGTCTATCGTAGCATCATGGTGGGCATGATGTCTACTAGGTAATGTCCTAGTTTATTGTCTGTAAGTGACTGATTCTATTGGGGTCATACTAGAGTGTTGGGTATGGTACACCTGTATATGGTACGAAATATCATTTTTTAGTATATTTTAATGGTTTGTAAGTGATTGATTCTAAAGGAGTTATTGTTCTTTAGTTTAGTTTTTATTGTAATGTTAATTTAGTACTGGTTGATTTGATTTAGATTAATTACATAGTAATCTGAGTTTGTATGTTGTTGATTCTAAAGGAGTTATATATATTAAAAAAAAATAATATATAAGTGAAAGACCGACTCCCTAACAAACACTCTACATATACTATACCCAAAACACATCTATGTCACTGATATCATGGGACTTAAACCCACTACATAGATGGCGAAATTACAACACAAGTCAGACTAAAACATATCTAAAACACTACCAAATTGAGAACAGTATCTTCAGTACTTTCGTAGTACTGGCAGACTAGTACTCCCTAAGGGTTTAAATCAATAATTTCTAACAATTTTATTTTAAAATAGTTTTTCTTTTTTGTCAACCCCATCTCGATAATAATTTTTTAGTTTATATATCTATTCATATAACTTATAGATTTGTGCATTGCCCATATGACCACTATATAATAAGGATACGATTTTGTCAACTAGGATAAATACTAGATTTTCATTAAAATTTTTTAATCTATTTATTAACCTAAAGACTTGACATCTTTAAAGTTTTTTTATATGATTGAGGAGTAGACAGACATATTAAGGAGTATTAGACAATGAACACATTAAGGATTATGTCAACGATGCCCGGCCCAGCCCTCGAAAATAACATAAAAATAGTTGAGGGCGCGCTTGACAAACTGATAGAAGATGCGGTAGAATATAAGAGTAGAGGCAATCAGCCGACTCACATTAAGAAGATATATAGAAAGAGGATGAATAAAATGGGTACTACAACGACGGCTCCGACCGAGACATCAAACAAAGTCGAAGCTAAGAATTATGAACTAGGTGTTCCGACTTACACTAAGCCGAATACATCTATTATACCACTGGTTACGCCAGATACGGTAAAGGACGGCGAAAAGTCGAAATTTACTTTTAAGATTCGAGGAAATGGCGATTATTCCGTTTCTAAGAAAATTTTTGATCTGGAAAAGATGGAGAAGCTTGTTAAGTATAATACTTACAATGTTTCTGCCATTAAGGATTTTTCAGATATTGAAGCAATGGATAAGGACCGCGCAATTGCTCTAATGAATCTTGGACTACAAAAAGAATCATTAGTAACTGCGAAGCAGGCTATTGGTGGAGGTAATACTAAAGGTGTTACTGATTTCATTAATAACTTCCGTAATCTTCCGCAATTTGTTTCGATGGTCGATCCTAAGCTTGAAGGTGAAGCAAAAACTATTGCCCGAGCCGCACAAGCTAAAGCAATTCTTGAATTTGTTAAGAAAATTGATGTTCTTTGGGCACAATTGGAATTGCTCCTTAAGTCTGAAGATGTTGACGAGGATGAAGATTCCGAATCTTCTAATTCGTCCGACAAAGACTAATTACTTTAATAACATGGGACCGTTGAAATATACGGTCCTGTCTTTTTAATAAATAATCTTATGGTAATCGGTCTTTTATTTCTAATACTATTAGCTATACTCTCACCTAAATATCTTAAATTCTTTTTGTTTATAGGATTTAAGTGGTTTATAGCCTTGTTAACTTTACTTATAGTATCAATAGGTATTTTCATAATTTACGATACTATAACAACTAAACCAGAAAAGCATGTGGTAACATATCACGTCCTTTAATTTTTAAATTTAATAAACAATTTTTATACTTGGGTATCAGGTGAAATATCTTGATACCCATTTCCATATCTAGTATAGCATATTAATTATTTATAGTCAAATAAATAATGCTTATAGAAAAATATCGCCCCATAAATATTGTATCATATTTACTGTTTATAGTCAAGTATAAAATGTTAATACAATAAATATTATCTATTTGACTATTAGTCATGAATATGATATAATATATTTGGGGCGACAATTTTAAATAAACACTTTTTATTTGACTATAAACTGAAAATGGAGTATCCTGGGAACATGGAAGATAACCAAATTACAGTTTACAAGCTTGGAGCTGGATATAAGAAGTTCAATATAGATGTATTCATAAATAGATCATTTGATTCTGTTTCGGACACATCTAATATGCGTATTCAAATCGGTGATGATATTTACTATGTAAATATATCTGATATAGAAAATTTATTGAAACAAGTCTCTATGAGACTTGACAAATCTTGCCCGGGCTGGTAAGCTTAGATTATGGAATTTAAAATTGTTCGGTTCTTAGGCAAAGGTTTGAGTAAGGTTACTTACAGAGAGTATGATGATTTCAGTGATATCATTTGTGAATACTTTGATAGAAAAATCATAGGTTTTCGCATATATCAGAATGGTGAGATGATTGACTCACATCGTGGGTATTAATAACTCTATTAATATTATTTATTTGACAAATCTATTGCGGACTGGTATTCTTAGAGTATGGAAATGTTAAACGAAGTGATTCTAGATGATGCACATTTTTGCAACGTCTCTTTGATTTTTTCTCGTGTGGACTATAAACACTGCACGATGTATAGATTCGCTGAAGTTATCGACGGCGAATTTAACTTTATCTGCGAACATCCGGTCATGGATGTTATTTATGAGCGGTTCGAGGCTAATGTCAAGATTCAGAAAGAAAAATGGTAGATTTCCTAGTAAAATAGTCAAATAAAAAGTTTAAATGTCCTAGGAGATTTCCTGGGGCATTTTTGCGTCTATTCACTCTTATGTTAGGTACAATATAGTTACATGTTGCGTACATGATACTATGTAACATATTTGAAAGATATATTACAGAGAAAAGAGAGGTACAAGACAGAAATGGGCCAGATATGTATAAAATCTTACATAAAACTGATTTAAATGTAAGATACCGGACGCCCCAATGTTAGGTACAAATGTATTCTACCTCACGGCGCACATGAGACTTCTATCTTTATAACAAAAATCATGCGTAAAAGAATCAAAAATAAAATCCTCAAATCAATAAACAAAAATCCAAGAAAATTCGATCGTAGAATCATAGGCCGGGGTCCCAATGATATAATAGAATTAGAATGTGGTCACCATATAAAAATTTTTGATAAAAAATTACTTAACAAAACTGAAATATTTTGCTCTGAATGTGTAATCAAATTTCTCTCTACCCAAAATAAAGAAATCAACGATCTCTTTGAGAAACCATTACTTTCCAAGCTCTATGGCCTAAATAAAAATAATTTTAAAAAATAAGCAATTTTCAAGGGATGGTTTAACTATGTCCCGTAAGTTGTTGATAACAAAGCAAATAAAGCCCTTGACATCCATATTCGGGTATGGTATGATATAGGTGGGAATGTATACAGATACTAAAAGTGTATGGAAAATGAAAAAAATTCAAAACTAACATACTTAGAGAAACGACTTGAGCATTCTCCTTTGAACCAATTTCTAGAATATATTAAAAAGAAATCAAATGGCAAAATTCAACCTACCCCGGACTCAAGATCTGAGTCCCCAAATTCAAGAGATGATTCCAAGTCAGAATGATTTTAATATAAACAATAATAGTAATCTTAATAAAGTAATAGACGAAGTCATAGAATCAGGCCCGATGAATAAATCGGTAGCCCGAAATCTGTTTAACAAGTATGGACTAACTCTTAATCTCATTGCTGAAAATATGAGAAATCTTTTAACGGTCGGAGAAGAATCTACAAGACT
>DATLVK010000021.1:0-2591 GCA_035577605.1 Buchnera sp. (in: enterobacteria)
CGGGTTCGTGATATGTTTGAACATTCTAGAAAATCTGCTCCATGTATAATATTTATTGATGAAATTGATGCTGTAGGTCGGCAACGTGGAACAGGTGTTGGAGGTGGACATGATGAAAGAGAACAAACATTAAATCAGATGTTGGTAGAAATGGATGGATTTGAAGGTAACGAAGGAATTATTTTAATTGCTGCTACAAATCGTCCTGATGTTTTAGATCCTGCTTTATTGCGACCTGGTCGTTTTGATAGACAAATAGTAGTAGCCTTACCTGATATTAGAGGAAGAGATCAAATTCTTAAGGTACACATGCGTAAAGTTCCTTTAGATAAAGACGTTAATGCAATGATTATTGCCCGCAGTACTCCTGGATTTTCTGGTGCAGATTTAGCTAATTTAGTAAATGAAGCTGCTCTTGTTGCTGCTAGAACAAATCGTCATACTGTGTCTATGTTAGAGTTTGAAAAAGCTAAAGATAAAATTATTATGGGTGCTGAACGTCGGTCTCTAGTAATGACTGAAGCACAAAGGCAGGCTACAGCTTATCATGAAGCTGGACATGTAATTGTAGGGAGATTAGTTCCTGAACATGATCCTGCGCATAAAGTAACAATTATTCCAAGAGGGAGAGCTTTAGGAGTAACGTTTTTTTTACCAGAAAGCGATGTTGTTAGTATCAGTCGCCAAAAACTAGAGAGTCAAATATCTACTTTGTATGGTGGTCGTTTAGCAGAAGAAATCATTTATGGTGAAAAAAATGTATCTACTGGTGCATTTAATGATATAAAAGTTGCAACTACTTTAGCAAGAAATATGGTGACTCAATGGGGTTTTTCAGATAAATTAGGGCCTTTATTGTATACTGAAGAAGATGATGAGATATTTTTGGGTCGTTCGGTAGCTAAAGTTAAACACATGTCTGATAAAACAGCTAGTATTATAGATGAAGAAGTAAAATTATTAATAGAATTAAATTACAAACGAGCAAGAAGTATTTTAAATGATAATATGGATATATTACATGCTATGAAAGATGCATTAATGAAATACGAAACTATTGACTCTTTACAAATTGATGATCTAATGGCTAGAAAAGAAGTGCGTCATCCAATAGATTGGATAGATAATTCTTCTGTTAATTAGATTAAATGAAATATTTTATATGTTCGGCATAATTATTTTTAGTATTTATGTTATATTTAACATAGTTTGATTTTTTATAAAAAAATATTTAGATAAACTTTAATAGTTATTAAACTGTACATATTAAAAACATTTGTAAAAAATATTTTTTAGATAATAGAATTCAGCATAATTTAAATTTAATATATACTATATAAAAATAAATTTAGATATATATGATAAATTTATTTTTAATTTGATAGTTAATGGGACTTTTATTTTATAGTATTGTGCATTTCAAATATATTTTTTAAGAAAATTTAATTAAATGATAAATATATATCGAATAAATATTTAAAAAATTGAAATTAAGTTAAATGTAGATATAAAATTATTATTTCTTATTATTAACGTAATGTTTAACTATCTCCTTAAGAACAAGGAGATAGTTAATCTTAAAATAACTATTCATTATTGTTTATACAATCTTTAATTTATACTGTGATTATTAAGTAATATTTTTTTAAAATATATTTTTTTATATTAAGAAATATGTTGTCAAAATAAATTTATTTTTATATAAAAATTGATTTATTGTCAATACGATAAGCATAATCATGATCTAATTAAGATTGAAATTGAAAATTAATTTATTAGGTTATTGAATGTAGATAATAAGATATAAAAATAATAAAATACTTTTATTGTGATAAAAGATAAGATAATTAGATGTTTTACTTATGATATTTATTTTTTATAAGTAGTTAAATAAATAATAGATGTATTATATATTGGTAATATAATAAGAAAATTATCATTGGAAAATAATACCTGCATTTCTGTTTATGTGTTAGAATTAACATTCTAATTTGGATCATTAACTTATAGGTATTGTATTTTTTATAAGTATTACATTTGTTTTAGCAATCGCTTATGTACCAAGACATTATATTGAATGATAGGTTATCATGATAAAGTTTTTATAATTTTTGTGAAATAAATAATATAAATATTTTTTATTAAACATATGAAATAAGATAGAATAGATTATGGTAATGAATTACGTAAAATTTTTAAATTTAGTGAAAATAAAATTTAAAGAATAACAATCCTTGCAGACTTGTGTACATAGTGCAACTTATGGTGTAGTTTTTATTGTACTAAAAAGTTAAAGTATATTTTATTTTTTATCCTTCAGGTAGCACTAATATTAATTAGTTTTGCAATGGAACAGATATTTTTTTAAAAGCAATTAGTTTTTTTAGAGAGAGCAGATATTGACCTCATCTTGTGATAAAGATGAAATAGAATTTTTATGTAAATAATTGAGGTAATACAGAAAATAGTGATATTTTAATATATTATAATGTATTATAAATAATTTTAATACGTAAAGTACGATTGGTATCGTGATTAATAGTATAGAACTAATTGTAAAATAATTTAATGTTTCGTCTTTTAGATCTAAA
>DATLVK010000022.1:0-2065 GCA_035577605.1 Buchnera sp. (in: enterobacteria)
TATTTAGGATTTGAAATATATAATATTAATTATTTTATAATTAATATTATATATGTTAATATAAATATTATATGTAAGTAGAAATAAATTTAGACATGATTCATTTAATTTATTTTATATATATATGTACATAAAGTTTTATATTTTATTACATCTTAATAAGATATAGAAAATTTTTATTTTTTTAATAATCATTATTTAATAGTTTTTATTTTTTCTAATAATGTCATTTACTTTATTATTATATAATATAATAAAAATTATTATCTTATCCCTTTAGTTAAATGGAAATAATAAACTCCTCCTAAGAGTTAGTTGCAGGTTCAATTCCTGCAAGGGATATTGTATCTAGTTATAATCTATGTTCTATATTATATGGTTTTAAAAATACAATATTTTTTTAAATAGTCATGATTCCATTTTAGTAAAAATATTTATATTTAGTATAACAGTTTATTAATTATATAAATTATATCTATAAGATTATTTATTATCAGATTGTAAATAAATCTTTAAATTAACAATCTGGTATTTTATAAATTATTGATAAATGAGAGCATTTAGTGCAAAAGAACCCTTAAATCTTTTAAGATTACTTAACACTAAATGCTCTCATTTATCAATAATTTATAAAATACAGGATTTAATTAATGTTAAATAATAATCGTTTGCGTATAGCTATGCAAAAAAGTGGCAGACTTAGTGATAATTCTAGAAAATTATTAACCAGATGTGGCATAACAATTAATTTTAATCAACAACGTTTAATAGCTTTTGCTGAAAATATGCCTATTGATGTTATGAGAGTTCGTGATGACGATATCCCAGGTTTAATTATGGATGAAGTGGTAGATTTAGGTATTGTGGGAGAAAATGTTTTAGAAGAAGAATTGCTAAGTCGTCAAGCTCAATCAGAAAATAGTTTTTATACGATTTTAAAACGTCTTGATTTTGGTATTTGTAGGTTGTCTTTAGCTATACCTGTAAATAAAAAATATAGTAATATTGAACTTTTAAATAATATGAGAATCGCAACTTCATATCCTTATTTATTAAAAAAATATCTTGATAAAAAAAACATTAAATTTAAAGTTTGTATGTTGAATGGTTCTGTAGAAGTAGCACCACGAGTAGGTTTAGCTGATGCTATATGTGATTTAGTCTCTACAGGAGCAACATTAGAAGCGAATGGATTACAAGAAGTAGAAGTAGTTTATAAATCTAATGCATGTCTAGTTTGTCGTCCAGGTGTCATGCCAATATTTAAAAAAGAAATTATTAGTAAACTGATGACTCGTATTCAAGGGGTGATAAAAGCACGAGGATCTAAGTACATTATGTTACATACTCCTATTGGTAAATTAGAAGAAGTAGTTTCTTTGTTACATGGAGCAGAAAAACCAACAGTATTAAAATTAGCAGGGGATGATACTAAAGTTGCAATGCATATGGTAAGCAGTGAAACACTTTTTTGGGAAACCATGGAGAAATTAAAAGCTTTAGGAGCAAGTTCTATATTAGTTTTACCTATTGAAAAAATGATGGAGTAAATCTTAGTGAAAAATATTTTAAAAGTAATTAATTGGAATAAATTAAGTTTAGATGAGCAAAATAAAATTTTTATAAGACCTGTATTTTTTGAATCAAATGAAATTGTTGAATCAGTAAAAAAAATTATTGAAGATGTTAGAATATTAGGAGATGAAGCATTAAAAAAATATTCTCAAATATTTGATCGTATAATGATAGATCAATTTAAAATCAGTAAACAAAAAATATTTATGTCTAATTCTAATGTAGATAATAGTAAAAAAAATGCTATTTTAGAAGCAATAAAAAACATTAAACGTTTTCATTTAAAACAAAAAGTAAATTCTATTACTGTCGAAGTACAACCTGGCATTAGTTGTCAACAATTAATAAAACCAATAGAATCAGTAGGACTTTATATTCCAGGTGGTTCTGCTCCTTTAGTATCGACAGTATTAATGTTATCAGTACCTGCAAATATTGCTGGATGTGCTAATGTTATTCTTTGTTCTCCTCCTCCTATTACTGAAGAAAT
>DATLVK010000023.1:0-2015 GCA_035577605.1 Buchnera sp. (in: enterobacteria)
GTTAGACTTTCTTGAGTTTGATTAGTCAGTGTAGAAAATGCTATTTGTGCTTGACGAAACTTATCGTGTAGTTCTTCTCCATATTTTTTTATAATTAAAGCCATGATTGGCATAGGGATCAATGATAATAATGTTAATTTCCAACTAATTTGAGTAATCATAATTATCAGTACTGATACTCCCATGATTAATGAATCTACTAATGTTAAAACTCCTTCTCCAGCAGCAAATACTACTTTATCTACATCGTTAGTAGCTCTAGCCATGAGATCGCCAGTTCTATTTTGTAAGTAAAACATAGAATTTTGACAGCTGAGGTAATTATAGAATTGTACTCTTAATTCTACAGCTAATTTATAAGCAGCTCCAAATAGTAGAACCCGCCACATATATCGGAGAATATAAACTAATATAGCGGTGCATAGCATAACAATAATCCAATATAATATTTGTGTGTTATTTATTTTTTTTTTTATTACTAAATCCACTAGCATGCCAACTACTTTAGGAGGTAGTAATTGTAAAATAGCAATAGAAACTAGTAAAAAAATTGCACCTAAATAACGTTTCCATTCACGAGCGAAGTACCAACTTAATTGATTAAATAATTGCACAGAAAAGTCCTAAAATGTGTATGTGTATAATTTATAATTTTTATATTTAAGTATTATATGAGAATATTGATTGTGTAGGTATATATAGTTTTATTTTTGTTAAATTACGATATAATCTTTTAAAAATATTTTTATAATCAGTATTTTATTAATTATTGTAATAAATAATAGTAACATTATTAAATAAAATGTTTTTTATTAAAGTAATATAATCCTATTTTAAAATCAGCATGGTAAGTGTTATTAATATAGTAATTAGTTTTATATATATGCAATTGGACATTTATTTTATTTTAAATAAAAAAGCAATTTTAGTATATTATAAATAATCTTTTAGATATATATATAAACAATATTTTAAATATATGGTCTCATATATAAACTTTTTTATTGAAAATTAGTAATATAATATCAATTTAATTTATATAAATAAAAAAAATATATTTTTATTGTATCTACAACTATTTTTAATTTATATTTTTTTAAAAGAGATAGTGTAATATTATAAAAACAAGTTGAAGAATTTGACATAAATTTTCAACTTATTTTTATTATTAAATAATATATCTTTTAATTTTTTAAAATTATATAAGGTTTATGTTCCAAAGCAATATTAAATACTTCTTCTATATTTTTTACAGGATGTATCAATAAACCTGAAATAATATTTTTTGGTATTTCTTCTAAATCACGTTTATTATCATAAGGAATGAGTACTTTTTTTATGCCACCACGGTGAGCAGCTAATAATTTTTCTTTTAATCCTCCGATTGTTAGTACTTGACCCCTCAGAGTTATTTCTCCAGTCATAGCGATATCAGAACGTACAGGATTATTTGTAAGAGAAGAAACTATTGCTGTACACATAGCTATTCCTGCACTAGGTCCGTCTTTTGGAGTAGCACCTTCTGGAACATGTACATGTATATCATGTTTTTCGTAAAAGTCTTTTTTTATTCCTAATTTTTCAGCTTGAGCTCTTACTACGGTTAAAGCTGCTTGGATTGATTCTTGCATTACTTCTCCAAGAGATCCGGTGTAAGTCAGTTTTCCTTTTCCAGATACACAAGTGGTTTCAATGGTAAGTAAATCACCACCTACTTCTGTCCAAGCTAATCCTATTACTTGTCCAATTTGATTTTTATCTCCTGATTTTCCGTAATCAAATCGTTGAACACCAAGATATTTCTTTAAGTTTTTACAGTTTACTTCAATATTTTTTAGTGATTTATTCAATACTAATGCTTTAACTGTTTTACGACATATTTTAGATATTTCTCTTTCAAGATTTCTTACTCCTGCTTCGCGCGTATAATAACGAATAATATTAGCAATAGCATTATCTGATATAGTTAGTTCTTTAGGATTCAAAGCATTTTCTTGTATCTGTTTTGGTTTTAA
>DATLVK010000024.1:0-3422 GCA_035577605.1 Buchnera sp. (in: enterobacteria)
TAATATACCTGCTCCTCCTGATATGACAAAACCATCTCGATCTTTATCAAAAACACGAGATGCTATTTTAGGATTGTTATTATATTTTGTTGATAAGGCTCCCATAGCATCAAATTGAAATGCTAATTCCCAACTTAACTCCTCAGCACCACCTGCAAAAATAATATCTTGCTTACCTAATTGAATTAGTTCAATAGCATTACCAATACAATGAGAAGAAGAAGAACATGCCGAACTAATAGAATAACTTATTCCATGAATTTTAAATATTGTTGATAAGCAAGCCGAAACACTCGAAGTCATGGTTTTAATGATAACATATGGACTAACTGATTTTAAACCACGAGCACTACGTATAGAATCTATTCCAGAAACTTGATTTTTAGGAGAACCACTAGCAGAACCTACAATTAAACCAATTCTTAAATTTTTTTCATACATCTCAGAATTCAAACTTGAATCTTGTAATGCTTCTTTCATAGATAAATAAGCATAAACTGAAGCATCATTCATAAAACGAACAACTCTGCTATTAATTAAATTTTTTATATTTAATTTTATACTGCCCCATACATTACTACGCATACCAATATTTTTCATTTCTTTAGAAAAAACAATACCTGATTCTCCTTTTTTTAAAGATAGAAGAACTTCTTTTTTGTTGTTCCCAATACTAGAAATAATTCCTATGCCAGTAATTACTGCTCTTTTCAATCTTCTGTACCATATAAATAGGATTAATATTTATTATTTCTAAATACTATAAAAACTCTTATATTGTAAAATAACATAACTAATTGTTAATTATTAATATTTTCATTGTTATTTAATTTTTAACTAAAAAATTTTTTGTATGCAATAAATCATATCATTATTATCCGATAATATCTTATAAATAAAAAATTAATACAATAATTTACAATTACTGTCATACCTTATATATAAAATATATACTTACGAGGTAAGTAATAAAAAAATAGACATTTAAAACATAAAAAATATATTTATATGTTAATTAATTTTAAGAAAATATCATCATATTTAGGAAAATTTATGAAACTAATTAATAATAAAATTAATCATGTTTTACAAAAAGAAGAAAACGGTATTCTGTATATTGTTCCTACTCCAATAGGTAATTTTGCTGATATAACACAACGAGCATTAATAACATTAAAAAATGTAAATATTATCGCTGCTGAAAATATTTACCATACACATACATTGTTAAAAAATTTTAATATTAGTAATAAATTAATATTAATTAATAAGAATAATGAAAAAAAACAAAGTAAAAAAATAATTATAAAACTAAAAACAGGAAAAAAAATTGCACTAGTTTCTAATGCAGGTACTCCGATAATTAATGATCCAGGTTTTACTTTAGTAAAAAGTTGTCATGAAAATAAAATTAGAGTAATACCCCTACCCGGAGCATGTGCTGCCATTACAGCATTAAGTGCTTCTGGCATATCATCTAATCGTTTTTGTTATGAAGGATTCCTTCCTGCCACGAAAATAGCACGTTGTAATTTATTAAAATCATTACAAAAAGAAACACGTACAATAATATTTTACGAATCTCCTAATCGTATATTAAATAGTATTACCGATATAATCAATGTAATGGGAGCAGAACGTAATCTAGTATTAGTAAAAGAAATTAGTAAATACTGGGAATCTATATACAGTAGTAAATCTTGCGAATTATTATCCTGGCTTAAAAAAGATATAAATCATTGTAAAGGAGAAATGGTAATTATTATAGAAGGATTTAAAAAACTATCAAAAAATTTATTAACTCAACAAATATATGATACTCTTTCTTTAATACAAAAAGAAATATCACTAAAAAAAGCTGTGGAATTAACAGCTAAAATATATAAAACAAAAAAAAATATATTATATCAATACGCTATTAAAAATTTTAAGTAATGACATAATTATTAAAATAATATACTATAAATTAAAGAAGCTGACCAGACAATCGCTGCTGATATCTTATGCATACATTATAGATATATAGAAGAGGAAAGTCCGGGCTCCATAGGGCAAAGATGCCAGATAATAACTGGGAAGGGTAATCTTACGACTAGTGCAACAGAAAATAACCGCCAAAATAATAATAATTAAGTATATTTCGGTAAGGGTGAAAAGGTGTGGTAAAAGCACACCGCAAAACTGGTAACAGTTTTGGCTATGTAAACTCCATCTGGAGCAAAGCTAAATAGAGGTTTTTATAGTATAGCCCATACTGAAACCTGGGTAAGCTGCTTGAGCTAATAAGTGATTATTAGCCTAGATGAATGATTGTCTAATACAGAATCCGGCTTATAGGTCAGCTTCTTATAATATATTTATATACTTTTTTTTGATATAATTTTGATTATAAACCTGAAATTTGCATTTCAGATAATAATATTGAACCACACTGTATAACACTATTCTTGTTTACATCATTTCCTATTTTAATAATATTTTTAAACATCTCTTCTAAGTTACCAGATATAGTAATTTCACTTACCGAATATTGTATTATTCCATTTTCAATCCAAAAACCAAAGACACCACGAGAATAATTCCCAGTAATAATGTTCACTCCATCTCCCATTAACTCAGTTACTAATAATCCTTTTCCCATATATTTTAATAAATAATTTAAATTAAGATTAGCATTAGTTTGTACCAACAAATTATGTATACCTCCAGCATGTCCTGTACTATTTAAACCTAACTTACGAGATATATAAGAATCCAATAACCAAGTAATTAATTTTCCTTTATCAACAATAAGATTATATTTTGTACGTACCCCTTCATTATCAAAAGGTTTAGATCCTAAACCTTTACGTATATGTGGATAATCCATAATACTTAAAAAATTTGGAAAAACATTTTTACCAAGCTTGTTTAATAAAAAAGTAGATTTTTTATCAACATTGTATCCACTAATAGCATTTACAAAATTATAAAAAAAACTAGGGGCAACTTCTGAAGAAAAAATAATTGGAACTTTTATCGTATTTATTTTTCTAGGAAATAAACGAGCTATACTTCGATCAGCACTTTTTCTACCTATAAATTCAGCAGAATCTAAATCATTTATTTTTCTGGAAACAGTATAAGCATAATCTCTTTGCATACATTCTTTTTCTTGAGCTATACTACAACATGAAAGAGAATGACAACTTGAACTGTATCCCTGAAATAGTCCAATACTGTTACCACATGCAATACTAGAAATATAACTATTAAAAGTAACACCTTCAGTATTTACAATACGTTTGTCATATTTAAATGCCGCATCCTCAGCAGTAATAGCTAAATTAGCAGCCATATTTATATCGTATTTAACAGGGTATAATATATCAAGATCAATAATATCATCTGTAGCTAAAATATTTACATTTGGTAATCCAGAG
>DATLVK010000025.1:0-2408 GCA_035577605.1 Buchnera sp. (in: enterobacteria)
ATACTAAAAAATTAGCAGACTACATTATATATAGTTAATATCTGCTACAGTAATATTAAAATATTTTAAATAAAATTCTGGAAATAGAGAAATTTATAATGTTCATATTTACAGTTCTCTATTTCCTAATAATATTTAATCCATATAATATCAAAAATATCTTTATTTAGTATTTATTAAATCTGTAATAGTACCTTTAAATACCTCTGCTGCTAATCCTATTGATTCATATAAAGTAGGATGAGCGTGTATAGTTAAAGCAATATCCTCTGCATCACAACCCATTTCAATAGCTAAACTAATTTCTGATAATAATTCACTTGCATTTCTTCCAACTACCAAACCACCAATGATTCTATTAGTATCTTTATCAAAAACTAACTTAGTTAATCCAATACAAGCATTAGAAGAAATAGCTCGACCAGAAGCTGACCAAGGAAAAACAGCAATTTCATAATTAAAATTTAATTTGATAGCTTCTTTTTCAGTGATCCCAACCCACGCAATTTCTGGATCAGTATACGCGACATAGGGAATTACTTTAGGCATAAAAAAATGTTTCTTACCAGCTATCACTTCTGCAACTATATGTCCTTGTTGTATTCCTTTATGAGCCAACATTGGTTGTCCAACAGTATCACCAATAGCATATATATTAGGTATATTAGTACGTAATTGTTTGTCTATTTTAATAAAATTTAATGAGTCGACTTCTATACCTATAGAATCAATATTTAAATCTTTGTAGTTTGCTTTGCGACCAATCGCAATCAATACTGCATCATAAAAAATTGTTCTATTTAATTGATCACTATCTTTTATTGTTACCAAAATACCTTTCTTATTAGATTCGATCTTGGATACCACTTGATTTAACATTACATTAAATTTTTTATGAATAGCACGAATAAAAATATCAATTACATCTTTATCTATAGCAGGTAAAAGTTGAGTACCTGAATCAATAATATCAATTTTTGATCCTAATGTACTGTAAACAGTAGCCATTTCTAATCCAATAACTCCTCCTCCAATGATTAATAATCGATTAGGTATACTCTTTAAATTAAGAGCATCTGTAGAATTCCATATTCGTTCATCATGATATGGTATATCTGGCAAATCTATAGAATTTGATCCTGTGGCAATAATTGCATGTTTAAATAAAATCAATAATTGTTCTTTTTTTGATTCTACTAATATAGATTCAGTACTTAAAAATTTAGCTGTCCCTAAGATCACCTTAACATTGCGCTTCTTTGCCATACTACTTAAACCAACATTGAGAGAACTAATAATTCCCTCTTTCCATGTCCTTATCTGATTAATATTAATCACAGGTTTATTAAATTCAATACCAGATACAGATAATTCTTTAGCTTCTGTTATAACTTTAGCTACATGTAATAAAGCTTTAGAAGGAATACATCCAACATTCAAACATATACCTCCTAATTTACTATAGCGTTCTATTAATATTGTTTGTAAACCTAAATCGGCACAACGAAAAGCAGCAGAATATCCAGCAGGTCCGGATCCAATAACAACAACTTGAGTATAAATTTTTTTTTCCATTATAAGCCCATTATGATTAATATATTGTAGCTTTAATAAAAATACATCTTACTTAAAAAACAAATTTTTACTGATAAAATATTCATCTATATAAAATATTAATTTTATATGTTTCTTTTATATCATCATAAAACGAATATCTACTAGTAATTTATTTATAAAATTCATAAAACGAGCAGCATATACTCCATCGATTACTCGGTGATCATAAGATAGTGAAAAAGGTAAAATTAATCTAGGTATAAATTCTTTTTTATTCCAAATTGGCTGAATTGAAGATTTAGAAATTCCTAAAATACCAATTTCTGGCATATTAATAATAGGAGTAAATCCCGTTCCTCCAATGCCTCCTAAATTAGATATCGTGAAACAACCCCCTTGCATATCTGATAAAACAAGATTACCTTCCCGAGCTCTCTTAGCAAGAATTATTAATTGTTTTGAAATTTCTAATAGATTTTTATTTTCTATAGACTTTAATACTGGTACTAATAAACCTTTAGGTGTATCTACAGCAATACCAATATTAATATATTTTTTTAATACTAACTTTTTTTTACTATTAGAAAGAACACTATTAAATCTTGGGAATTCTTGTAAAGCTTTCGCAACCACTTTTATAATAAAAACTAATATTGTTAATTTAATATTTATCGTTTTATATTGGTATTCCGAATTACATTTCTTACGAAATTCATCTAATTCTGTAATATCAGATTTATAAAATTGTGTTACATGAGGTATATTCCTCCAACTATCATGTAATTTTGCACCTGATATTTTTTGAATATCACTCAATTTAATATTTTCTGATTTATTAATATTATTAAAAT
>DATLVK010000026.1:0-3724 GCA_035577605.1 Buchnera sp. (in: enterobacteria)
TTTTTTTATTTCCACAAGGATGAATATAAGAAAAGGGTCTCATATCCATATTAACATTTAATGCAAAACCATGTAAAGAACAACCTTTTATGATTCGTAAACCAAAAGAACAGATTTTTTTATTACGTACAAAAATACCAGGGAATTCCTGAATGATATGTGATTTAATTGAAAATTCATTTAACGTAGAAACTACTGTTTTCTCTATTAAACATATAAGATCTCTTATTCCTATTTTTCTTCGTTTAAGATCAATTAATAAATATATTATTTGTTGACCTGGTCCGTGATAGGTAATTTTACCTCCTCTATTAGTGCGCATTATTGGGATTTTACTGGGCATAATTAAATCTTCTTCTTTTCCTAATGATCCTAATGTAAAAATTGGATAATGCTGTACGCACCATAGTTCATCTAATGTCTTCATAGTTCTAATAATAGTAAAATTTTGCATTAAATTAGATACTAATTGCCAATTTTGCAATCCTAAATCACGAATAATAATAGAGTTATTATACAAATTGTATTCCATTAATGTTTTAAAAAAATTAATATTTATTGTATATATATTACCAGCATTTTATTAACTGTATATAACTAAAAGATAAATAATATAATTAACTAAAAAAAATAGATTTAATTCCTGTAATAATAAATTCAACACCTAAAGACATAAGTAGTAAACCCATAATACGTGTAATAACATTAATACCAGTTTCTCCCAAGATATGTACAAAAAAAGGAGCAGCTCTAAATAATAACCAACATAATATTGCAAATAATACAATTACTATTGTACACCCTAACATATTTGCAAAACCAGAATAATTAGCACTCCAAACAATAGTGGAACTAATAGCTCCAGGCCCAGCAATTAAAGGCATAGCTAATGGAACTACAGCTATATTTTCAGAAATAGAGGATTTCGTAAAGTTTTGTTTTTTTTTCATATCCGATATTAATTTACCATTTAACATAGATATAGCAATAGTAACAACTAAAATACCGCCCGCAATACGAAAGGAATTAATTGAAATACCAAAAATATCTAAAATAGTATTTCCTAAAAATAAAGAGGTACATAAAATAACTATTACTGATAAGTTAGCTGTAAAGTTAGTATTATTTCTTTCTAGTACGGTTTGATTACTAGTCATACTTGCAAAGATAGGAATCATACCTATTGGATTTACTAAAGCACATAAACTAATAAAGAATTTTAAATAAGCAGTAAAATCAGAAATGAAAATATCCACATTCGACTCCTAATAGCAAATAAAGGTTTATAGGATATATTAAATAATTATTGATTTATGTAAATTATATTACATCATGATAATTTATCATGAACAATAAAATTACTAATAATATACATGAAAATGGCAGTTATTTTTTTAGTCAATAGTATTTATTAAATCAAAAATAATGCTAATTAGTAAATATACATACATTTGTTACAAACTAAAAAAATTTATATTAGTAAAAATTTACAGGTACCGCTATAATACTACGTGATTCTATTCTTATTTCTTTTAATTTAACTTTAATAATATCAGAAAGACGATAGGATATTTTTTTTATAATATGTATTATACCTTGTTCTTGATTACATACCAGTTCATCTCTATTCGGATTTAAAAGAGACATAGGAATAAAAACATTTGCACCATTTTCTACTAATTTTGCTCTAATACCACCACGAGTAATATCAGTTATTTCAGCATAAAAAATATTATTTTTATTTATTGTTTTTTTTAATAAAATAACGTATAACCAATCTTCGACGTCTCTTTCAGACATTCTATTTCTACGACGACAATCACTAATCTTAGCAATAATAGAATTATTAGGTTTAACTATTTTTTTATTTTGAATAATAGATTTTAAAAAACGATGATTAACCATATCACCATATTTTCTAATTGGAGAAGTCCATGTTGCATAAGATGTCAATCCTAAACCAAAATGAGGACAAGGTGTTAAACTGATTTCTCCAAAAGATTGTAAACGACGAATACGACTACTAATATAATTATTAGATAGTTGATTCAGCATTCGATGTAATTTACAAAAACCTGATAATGTAGAAATTTCTTTTACACTAATTGTAATACCATAACGTAATAATAATAAAACAACATGTTCAGCATTAGCAGAATCAAATCCAGAATGCACATTGTAAATACCAAATCCTAGTTTCTCTGATAATATTTTTGCAGAACAAATATTAGCAGTAATCATTGCTTCTTCAACTATTTTATGAGCAATGCGTCTATAAGTTCTTGTTACATTTAAAATTTCTCCATTTTCGGATATAT
Source organism: Buchnera sp. (in: enterobacteria) (assembly GCA_035577605.1). Classification (GTDB taxonomy): domain Bacteria; phylum Pseudomonadota; class Gammaproteobacteria; order Enterobacterales; family Enterobacteriaceae; genus Buchnera_C. The sequence continues at coordinate 2,319 of DATLVK010000026.1, forward strand.
TAAATTTATATTCTGCACGTTCTTTAAATATTAACGCATGAGTATTACGCCATGTGGAACGTATTTTAGAAAAATGATGTAATAATAAAATTTGATTACGGATTGCTTCTGTTTTTGGTTTCCATGATCCTATATTTTCCAACCAATCTGATACATCTTCATATACTAATTTAGCTTTAGATTTTATCCATGCTAAGAAAAAAGTAATTTTCTCTTCTAAAATATTTCCTTTACTATCAATAACAACATGACAAACAAGAACTGGTCGTATTTCATCAGGTTTTAAAGAACATAAATCTTCAGATAACATACGTGGTAGCATAGGAATATTAAATCCTGGTAGATAATTAGTAAAACCTCTTTCAAAAGCTGTTTTATCTGTAGTGCTATTGGTAGCTATATAGGATGTTGGATCAGCAATAGCAATAAATAAATTCATACTATTGTTTTTTTCTTTTTTAATAAATAAAGCATCATCTATATCTTTTGTATTTAAACTATCTATAGTGATAAATTCTAAATGAGTTAAATCTTTTCTATTAGGCAATTTATCAAAAATAATATCTTTTAGATTGATATTAGGTTCATTTATATTAAGGTTATGACGTAATAAAGTCACTTTCCATGGTACTAAAAAACTATTTCCTTCTATGATAAACTTCACTATTTTAGCGCAAAAATGTTGATCTCCTTTTAGTTTATGTGTAATTAATTGTGCTACAACCCAATCACCTGTTTTAAAATTATATTGATTTTTTGAATCAATATTACATAAAATTAAGTTTTTTAATAATGGATGATCTGGTAATATAAAAATATTATTGTTTTTTCTTTCTATTTTTCCTATAAATTTATTTAAAAAAGCATCAATAAGTTTTTCAGGTTTGGCTATTTCTCTGTTTTTTTCTACCTGTATTCTTGCTACAATTCTGTCACCATGCATTACTTTTTTCATATCGATAGGAGAAATAAAATAACTTTTTTGTGAATCTACATCTAAAAATCCAAAACCTTTTTCGGTACTCTTTACAATACCTTCAAATTTAGGTAATTTATCATGTAGCTTTTTTTTTAATTTTTCAAGTATTGGATTGTTCAAGAACATAATAAGTAGACCTGAGTTTTAAAATAGTAATAATTTATTTAATGATATAAGATCGTGTTCGGTTATCTAACACGAACATGTAATTGTAATTCAATATATGCAGTATCAACTATCTTAAATATATTCAAAAATTATACATATACATATACATATACATATACATATACATATACATATACATATACATATATTTATATTTTATATAACTATATTATAAAAAATATTAATTTTATCATAACGATGATATAAAAAAATATATAAACATATAAAACTATAAATTAGTTGTTATAAATTTTTTTTT
>DATLVK010000027.1:0-3876 GCA_035577605.1 Buchnera sp. (in: enterobacteria)
TAGTTATTATGGATCATTTACTAAGATATCGTGCGCAATGTTCTGATAATAATAACTTATTTAATAAAAAAAATATATAATCATTATTACAATAACCTGCTACTAAATTTAAGTTTTAGTAGCATTAAATACCAAAACTAATATTGCTTATTGAAGATATTTTAATACAATTAAACAATGCGTATTAATTTTAAAATTATTAAAAACTTTATCTATTTTTCCTAATCTATTTACTAAAAAAGTAGTACGATGTATCCCTTAATATATTTTTTCTATAATTTTTTTCCATACACTAAAACTTTCACTAACTTCATAATTTTTATCTGATAATAAAGTGAAATCTAGCATTTTTTCTCTGAAAATAGTAATAATCTATTGGACATGTCAATACTACTTTTTACAATTCAAAATTATTTTTTTAAAAGATATTTATGTGATTGCTTAAATAAACAGCTTATATCGTACAATTAAGAGTATAACTTTAGGATAAAAATAAATCAAAATTCTTTTTCTAAAATAATCAATTAAATTAACCAATAAATTATCTTAATCAGGCTAAATAAATTTAGAAGTAGTATCTCTAAGTTTTAGAGTATTTACTACTATTCCCTTAATTGATTTTTATAAATATAAATTTATAATATTATCATTAAATATATATAATATTTATAATATTTATATTATATACATTGATTAAGAATAATTCATAAATATCAAAAATTCTATCTAAATAATTAATTATATTCTCATATAAAAAAATTGTTTTTCAATTAAAATTTAATGAAACATGTTCATATTCACACTATACTAATTCAATTATTATAAAAAAATAAAATATTACCTTTTAATATTATTAAAAAAATGTAATTCTTAAAAAAATTAATATAAAAGTATCAATTGTTAAAAATATTTTTTTATAAAATATTTCTATAAAAAATTGAGAAAAATAAAATTCATTAATTTATCTTATGATTTATATAATAACCTTTACATGCTGATTAACTATTATTATTTTTAAGAGAGAAACTAAAATGTTTAAAGGAAGCATCGTTGCACTGATTACACCAATGGATGAAAAAGGAAAAATTTGTCGAAAAAGTTTAAAAAAACTAATTAATTATCATATCGAAAATGGTACTACAGCTATTGTTGCAGTCGGAACTACTGGAGAATCAGCTACACTTAGTCAAGAAGAACATAGCGATGTAGTCATGCTTACACTTGATTTAGCTAATGGAAGAATTCCTATTCTTGCAGGTACAGGAGCTAATGCAACGTCAGAAGCTGTTGCATTAACTAAAAAATTTGAAAAATCTGGTATTTTTGCTTGCTTAACAGTGACTCCTTACTATAATAGACCAACTCAAGAAGGTCTTTATCAGCACTTTAAAGCAATTTCTGAAAGTAGCGATTTACCTCAAATTCTTTATAATGTTCCTACTCGTACAGGATGTGATTTACTACCTGAAACAATAATTAAATTAGCAAAACTAAAGAATATTATGGGTATTAAAGAGGCAACAGGTGACTTATCAAGAATTCATTTAATTAAATCATTTGTTAAACATGATTTTATTATTGTTAGTGGAGACGACGACACAGCTTTAGATTTTATGCAACTAGGTGGAGACGGAGTAATATCTGTAACAGCTAATATTGCAGCACGAGAAATGCAAAAAATATGCTCTTTGGCATTAAAAAAAGATTTTTATACTGCTCGTCTTATTAATAAACGTTTAATACCTTTACATAAAATTCTTTTTCACGAACCTAATCCAATACCAGTAAAATGGGCAGCTAAAAAATTAGGATTAATAAAAAACGATACCCTACGTCTACCTATGACACAAATTTCGAATACTACAAAAATTATTTTAAATAAAGCCCTTAAAGAAGCAGGTTTATGTGTATGAAAATAAAATTTAATTTAAAAATAAATAATAAAGTAATTATAACGTAAAATTTTATTTTTTTAAAAGGATCTACATAACATGTATTAATCTAAAATTTATATATTAAAAAAAATAATTTATTCAATATTTAATAACAGAGTATCAATGTGATACTCTGACTTATTCTATATTAATATAAGAAACGATTTATTAAAATATATTTTTTTAATATATTAAATCTTTTATAATATGTTCATACATTTGAGTTAATAACTTTAGATCAATAATCTTTACGTATTCATTAACTTGATGAATGGTCTTGTTAATTAAACCTAATTCTACTACTTGTGATTTCATAATAGAAAAAAAGCGACCATCGGAAGTTCCACCTGTAGTTGATACTTGTGGAACAATATTACCAATACGTTCTACTACTTTTGTAACTATATTTAATAATTTTCCTGATTTGGTAAGAAAAGGTAAAGCTGAAACAGTCCAATCAATAGAATATTGTAATGAATACTTTAACAATAATTTACAAACAATATTTTTAATATTATCAATAGTAATATCGTCACCAAATCGGAAATTGAATTGTATAAAAATTTCTCCTGGAATAACATTATTACTATCACACCCTGACTTAATGTTGGTAATCTGCATACTAGTTGGTGGAAAATATATATTTCCAGCACTCCACTGAGTAGATATTAAAGATGAAAGAAAAGGCAAAATCAAATGAATTGGATTATTAGCTAAATGAGGATATGCAACATGTCCTTGTATACCGTGAACTATAAGATCTGCCGTCATAGAACCTCGACGACCATTTTTAATAATATCTCCTAATATATTGGAACTAGACGGTTCTCCAACTAAACAATAATCAATTCTTTCATTCCTTAATTTTAACGTTTCCAATACTCTTTTAGTTCCGTTAATAGCACGAGATTCTTCATCTGAAGTAATTAAAAAAGACAGCCTTCCATTATGTTCTGGAAAAGATGCAATAAAGCGCTCTGTAGCTATTACCATGGCTGCCAAAGCACCTTTCATATCTGCAGACCCTCTACCAAATAACATACCATTTTTTATAACTGATTCAAATGGTGAAGTATTCCAGTAACTGATTGCACCTGGATCCACAACATCGGTATGTCCTAATAAAGTTAATGTTTTTCCTGTACCTCTTGTAGCCCATAAATTACAAGTATCTTTAAAATTCATAATCTCTACTACAAAACCAATATCAGATAAACGTTTAGCAATAATTTTTTGACAACCTAAATCCAGAGGACTAATAGATGGTATATTAATAAGTTCCTTTGCTAAATTAATAATTGGACAAAACATATAACATCCTTTAAAATTAAGTTAGAATATATAAAAAAACATATTAATTTCAATAAAGATGATTTATTTAACCTAAATATACAGTATGTATATTCTTTAAAAATTATTAAAAGTTTTTTACTATATAAGTAAATATAATTAATTCTATAAAGAATATTATACAATTCAATATATTGGATAAAAACTATCCAGATATATTGAAATTTTTCATAAAATACTAGATAAGTTAATCTAAAAAAACAATTTTATTTTTTTTACTATATCTTTTACATTAAAACCAAATTTATTAAATAATTCTTCAGCTGGAGCCGACTCTCCAAATGTATCCATACCAATAATTAATCCTCTTAAACCAACATACTTATACCAAAAATCTTTTACACCTGCTTCGATAGCAATACGTTTAGTAATCATAGAAGGTAGAACGATTTCTTTATAAGATAAATCTTGTTGATCAAATACATCTGTTGAAATCATAGAAACTACTCTAATAGAATAACCAATAGAATTTAATAATTTAGAAACATCTAATGCAATTCTTAATTCAGAACCAGTTGATATAATTATCATATCAGGAGAACTAGAATTTTCATACAAAATATATCCTCCTCGTGATATATTATTGATTTGT
>DATLVK010000028.1:0-3237 GCA_035577605.1 Buchnera sp. (in: enterobacteria)
ATTTTTTAGAAAAATATCCTTTTCTGAATACAGATAATATTTTATAATAGTGTCTGTTAATAAAAAATTATAAAATTACTCAGATAATATTTAACATTGAATAATTAATCAAAAAATGTGTCAGTATTTTTAACAAAAAAAATTCTAACCGATTGAGTAAAAATTATATCAAAAATAATTATTAATAAATAAATATTTTTAAAAAATTTATTATACTAAAAATAAAACATTAATATTTATTACATTCCTAATATATATAAAATTACGCGACATATTTTTATGTCGCGATTTAAAATAAGTTTCTATTATCAAAATAATTTTTATAAGGGATTGAATCTTAAATCAGATTAAGATTATTTATTGTTTTCAATTCAGCAATAACTTTAGATACTTGCTCTTTCGATACTCCACCTTTTGAATTTCTTTTATTAATAGTAGATTGTAAATCTAATATATCATATACATCAGAGGAAATAACAGAACTATATTTTTTAAAAGTTTCTATATCTATCTGGTCTAATGATAGATTTTTTTTTATTGCTTCTAGTATGATTTTGCCAACAATATAATGAGCATCACGAAAAGGAATACCTTTTTTTACTAAATAATCAGCTAATTCAGTTGCATTAGAATAACCTTTTTCTGCAGCTTCTCGACAAATAGATTGGTTGATTTTAATACCTTTTAAAACTAAAACAGCCATATATAAACAACTATTCCAAGTATCTAATCCATCAAATAATCCTTTTTTATCTTCCTGCATGTCTTTATTATAGGCTAACGGTAATCCCTTTAATAACACTAAAATTCCTATTAAAGAACCGTAAACACGACCAGATTTACCTCGAATTAATTCTAAAGCATCTGGGTTCTTCTTTTGTGGCATTATCGATGAACCAGATGTTACATTATCTGATAATTCAATAAAATTAACTTCTCCTGAATTAAAAAAAATCAAATCTTCAGAAAAACGAGATAAATGTAACATACTAATCGAAGCAATTGAAAGTAATTCGATTATGTAATCTCTATCAGCAACACTGTCTAAACTATTGTTCGTCGCTGAAGCAAAGCCTAAACTATGTGCTAACTGTTCTCGATCAATATTCCAACTCGTACCAGATAAAGCTCCACTACCTAAAGGACTAATATCGATTCTTTTAAAAGCATCTTTTAATCTACTTTGATCTCTTTTAAACATTTCGATATAAGCTAAACACCAATGAGCAAAGGTAATTGGTTGAGCTCTTTGCAAATGTGTATACCCTGGCATTATAATGTTTTGTGTGACTTCTGCAAGATGAAGTAATTCTATTGTTAAAATACGAATATTATTTAATAAAAGATTTACTTGAGATTTACACCACAATTTTAAATCTGTAGATACTTGATCATTTCTACTACGACCAGTATGTAATTTTTTTCCTAATGATCCAACTTTATGTACCAATTCTGATTCTACCCAACTATGCACATCTTCTGAATCACTACTTAACATTTTCTTGGGATTATCTTGTATTTCTTTTAACAATAGCATTAAAGCATTTTCTAATATTTTTTGTTCTTTTGATGTTAATACATTAACCATCATAAGAGATTTAGACCATGCTATTGACCCTAATATATCTTCTTTAACTAAACGATAATCAACACATAAAGAATTATTAAACTTTTTAAAATACTGATTAGGTAATTGGGTAAATCGACCACCCCACAGTGCCATAATCTTAACCCATCCATTTGTCAAAAATAAACTATTACATTAATGTACTATAGATTAACGTAAAAAAGAATTATTTTTTCTCTTTTTTTATAGCACGAATACGAGCAGATAGAGAAAATAACTTAATAAATCCCTGAGCATCAGAATGATGATATACTTCATCTTTGCCAAATGTTGCAAATTCCTCAGAATAAAGAGAATTAGGAGATTTTTTTTGTATAACAACAACTTTACCTTTATATAATTCTAATCCCACTTCACCATTAATATCCACAGATAAAGAGTTCACAGCTGCTTGTAAAGATCTACGTAAAGGAGCAAACCAGCGACCATCATAAACCACAGAAGACATTTCTAAACCTATTTGTTCTCGCCATTTGAAACTTTCGCGATCTAAAACTAATTGTTCTATCGCTCGTAATGCTTTTGTCATTATTGTCCCTCCTGGTGTCTCATAACAACCTCTAGATTTCATACCAACTAGTCTATTCTCTACGATATCAATACGACCTATACCATGTTTTGCACCAATTTCATTTAATTTTTGTAAACATTGAAAAGGACTTAAACGACAGTTATTTATTGCTACAACACATCCCTGTTCCACCGTAATTAATATATATTCAGATTTTTGAGGAGATTTTTTAGGATCTGTTGTCCACATCCAACAATCTTGATTAGCAATATTCCATGTGTTTTCTAAAATTCCTCCTTCTGTAGAAATATGCCAAGCATTTTCATCTCTACTATATATTTTTTCTAAACTAGCCGTAGTTGCAATATTTCTCTTTTTTAAATATTCTAGTAGTTCTTCACGTGAACGCAACTGCCATTCTCGCCACGGTGCAATAACTTGTAGTTGAGGAGCTAAAGCTGCATAAGTTGTTTCAAAACGAACTTGATCATTTCCTTTTCCAGTAGCTCCGTGACAAAGAAATTTAGCACCTAATTTTAATGCAAGATTTACTTGTTCTTTAGCAATAATAGGTCGTGCCATAGCCGTACCTAATAAGTAACTTCCTTCATACAATGCTCCAGTTTTCAATACTGGATAGACATAATCTCTTATAAATTCTTCACGAAGATCCTTGATATAACATTGATAAGCGCCTGATGTAAATGCTTTTTTTTCAATATCTTCTAATTCTTTTCTGTTTTGACCTACATCTGCAACAAAAGCAATTACTTTTACATTATAATTTTCTTTTATCCATGGAATAATAGCTGATGTGTCTAACCCTCCTGAATAAGCCAGTACTACCATTCTATCCTGTAATTTATTCATAATTTAAATTATCTCTTTAATATTATATATTCATTATTAGTAAACAACACGAGTACCAATTGATATACCATTAAATAAACACGTCAATTTTTTGGAATCTTGCCAACTAGCAATGTCTACCGAACGACCCAATAAACGGGCTGCTTCCAAAGCAGCATTCACCTTTACAACCATACCATGAGTAATAATACGTTTTTTAATTAATAAATTTGCTTGAGAAAATGTTATT
>DATLVK010000029.1:0-3970 GCA_035577605.1 Buchnera sp. (in: enterobacteria)
TATAAGATAATTAAATGTAAAGACATATAAAACATATATTTTAATTCTAAAAAAACTTTATTAAAAATAAACGAAAATAATTATTTTTTACAAAACCTTGATGATAGAGAAAGCGACCCCATACTAACTAGTATTCACAAATATAATTTTAAAAAAATTCAGAAACTTGTTTAGCTCGTTAAAAGCCAAAAAAATGGCTTCATAACAGTTGAATAACCCAATTTATCAAAATATTTCAGTGGGAGATTTTAATGGGTAAAATTATTGGTATTGACTTGGGCACAACCAACTCTTGTGTTGCGATTATGGATGGCAATAAAGCACGAGTGTTAGATAATGCAGAAGGTGAGCGAACTACCCCCTCAGTTATTGCATATACTCAAGATGGAGAAATTTTAATAGGACAACCTGCTAAACGTCAGGCTATTACTAATCCAAAAAATACATTATTTGCTATAAAACGTTTAATTGGTAGAAGATTTCAAGACGAAGAAGTACAACGCGACATTAAAATCATGCCCTATACAATAATTAAATCAGAAAATGGTGATGCATGGTTAAACGTAAAAAATAAAAAAATGGCACCACCCCAAATATCTGCAGAAGTATTAAAAAAAATGAAAAAGACTGCAGAAGATTATTTAGGAGAAAGTGTTACAGAAGCTGTAATTACAGTACCTGCTTATTTTAATGATGCTCAGAGACAAGCAACAAAAGATGCTGGAAAAATTGCAGGTTTAGAAGTAAAAAGAATAATTAATGAACCAACAGCTGCAGCTCTTGCTTACGGATTAGATAAGGGTAAAGGAAATAGAACCATTGCTGTTTATGATTTAGGAGGAGGAACTTTTGATATTTCTATAATTGAAATAGACGAAGTTGATAAAGAAAAAACTTTCGAAGTATTGGCTACTAATGGTGACACTCATCTTGGAGGAGAAGATTTTGATAGCCGGCTAATTAATTATTTAGTTAAAGAGTTTAAAAAAGACCAAACTATTGATCTTAGGAATGATCCTTTAGCTATGCAACGTTTGAAAGAAGCTGCAGAAAAAGCAAAAATAGAATTATCTTCTGCACAACAAACTGATGTTAATTTACCTTATATCACAGCCGATGCACTTGGACCAAAACATTTAAATATTAAAGTTACACGTTCTAAACTAGAATCCTTAGTAGAAGATTTAGTTATACGTTCCATTGAACCATTAAAAGTAGCACTAAAAGATGCCAATCTATCTATATCAAATATACATGATGTTATATTAGTAGGTGGTCAAACTAGAATGCCTATGGTACAAAATAAAGTTGCTGCTTTTTTCGGAAAGGAACCTAGAAAAGATGTAAATCCAGATGAAGCAGTGGCTGTTGGTGCAGCTGTACAAGGTGGCGTATTATCTGGAGACGTAAAAGATGTATTATTATTAGATGTGACTCCATTATCACTTGGAATCGAAACTATGGGTGGAGTCATGACTCCTCTAATTAGTAAAAATACAACCGTACCAACAAAACATAGTCAAGTTTTTTCTACAGCAGAAGATAATCAATCTGCAGTTACAATACACGTTCTTCAAGGAGAAAGAAAAAGAGCAAAAGATAATAAATCATTAGGACAATTTAATTTAGATGGGATTCAATCAGCTCCTCGAGGCATGCCTCAGATTGAAGTAACTTTCGATATAGATGCAGATGGAATTTTACATGTATCTGCAAAAGATAAAAATACAGGGAAAGAACAAAAAATAGCTATTAAAGCTTCTTCTGGTCTAAACGAAGCAGAAATAAAGAAAATGATTTCTGATGCTGAAGCAAATACCGAAACAGATCGTAAATTCGAAGAATTAATTCAAACAAGAAATCAAGGGGATCAAATTTCACATAGTGTAAAAAAACAACTATCTGAATATCAAGATAAACTTGATGAAAAAAATAAAACAGAAATTCAAAATTCATTAGATCAACTAGATCAAGCATTGAAAAAAGAAGATAAATCTGATATAGAAAATAAAATACAAAAAGTCTTAGAAATATCTTCAAAATTTATGGAAAAATATAAACAACAGCCACAAACAAATCAATCTAATACCAATCACAACTCTTCAAATAAAAAAACAGAAAATGTCGTAGACGCAGAATTTGAAGAAATAAAAGATTCTAAAAAATAGCGTCCTCTATTATCTAACCGTAGGATATTAATCCGCTAATAAACCAGCACGGGCATAGGAAAACCTACGCCCGTGCATGTATATTACAAGCAGGAAATACAGCATGGCAAAACAAGATTACTATCAGGTTTTAGGAGTAAATAATTCATCTGAAGAACGCGATATTAAAAAAGCATACAAAAGACTGGCAATGAAATATCATCCTGATCGAAATCAAGGAGATAAAAATGCTGAAAAAAAATTTAAAGAAATAAAAGAAGCATATGAAATACTTACTAATCCGAAAAAAAGAGCTGCTTATGATCAATACGGACATGCTGCTTTCGAACAAGGGAATTCAAACAGCTCCTTTAATCATAGTTTTAGTACTACAGCAGATTTCGGAGATATTTTTGGTGATGTATTTGGTGATATATTTGGTAATGGTAGAAAACAAAGAGCAAGACAAGGATCAGATTTACGTTATGATATAGAATTAACATTAGAAGAAGCAGTACGAGGAATAACAAAAGAAATAAAAATACCAAGCTTACAAAAATGCAATACATGTCATGGTAGCGGATCTAAATCAGGTTCTTTATCACAAAATTGTCCTGCTTGTCGTGGTAAAGGTCAAATACATATTAGAAAAGGATTTTTTACTGTTCAACAAAGTTGTTCTACTTGTCAAGGTAGTGGTTCTATTATCAAAAGTCCTTGCAATTTATGTCGAGGTACTGGTCGTATTGAAAAAGCAAAAATACTATCAGTAAAAATTCCTTCAGGAATAGATACCAACGATCAAATTCGTTTAAACAATGAAGGTGAAGCTGGTGCTAATGGTGCTAAATCAGGAGATCTTTACGTTCAAATTACAGTAAAAAAACACCCTATCTTTGAAAGAGAAGAAAATAATTTATATTGTGAAGTGCCTATTAATTTTTCTATGGCGGCGTTAGGTGGAGAAATTGAAGTTCCTACCTTAAATGGTAGAGTAAAATTAAAAATACCAACTGAAACGCAATCTGGAAAATTATTTCGTATTCGAGGAAGAGGCGTAAAATCAGTTAGAAGTGGTACACAAGGTGATTTACTCTGTCGTGTTGTAGTTGAAACTCCTGTAAATTTAAACGAACAGCAAAGAAATTTATTATACGAATTAGGAAAAAGTTTTGGAGGTTTTAAAGGAGAACGGAATAGTCCTCAATCAAAAAGATTTTTTGATGGTGTAAAAAGATTTTTTGACGAGTTAAGAGGGTACTAAAATCTTAAAAGTATTGCTTTCCATATTAAAATGGAAGCAATACTATAAACATTATTACATATCTAAAAAATAATTTTTTCTTATACTAATTTATTAATTTTTAATTTTAAATTAGACTTATGTCTAGCTGCTTTATTTTTATGTATTAAACCTTTTGTAGCGTATCGATCTAAAATAGGCACAAGTCTACTAAAAATGTTTTTAGCTACTGCTATATTTTTTACATAAATTGCCGCATACACTTTTTTTATAAAATTACGAATCATTGAACGTCTACTAACATTATGTAAACGACTTTTAGAAGACGTTTTAGAATCTTTTTTAGCTGATTTAATATTAGACAAAGATTTGCTCCTAAATATTTTAAATAATTATTGTTATAATAAGTGAATTTAAATTATATTCAATGATTTTTTAACAAATCTAACAACAATACCTGCTATAAATATATATTTAAAATTTCTATATAATAATATTTGTAAAAATAAAAGATAAAAAATACTTTATTAATAAATAAAATCTATTTACTTATATTTGATAAATTTTAAGATCAGAATCT
>DATLVK010000030.1:0-2609 GCA_035577605.1 Buchnera sp. (in: enterobacteria)
AAACAAAAAATGATTTTTTAATAAAATAAATATGCAGAGATATTAGTTAGTATATTTCTAACAACTCTGCAGATAAATTTATTTTATCTAATATATTAATATTTTTTTACATTTATTTTATTTCTTCTTAATTCTTTAGGATCCATAATAAGATCACGATAAATTTCAATTTGATCCCCATCTTTGAGGATATGTTTTAAATTAGTAATGGTACCATAGATTCCAATCTTATTTTTATAAATATTTATTTTTTTTTCTACTTTAATGATATTGGATTGTATAAGAGCAAATTCAACTGTAGATCCAGGTGCAATTGTTATTTTTTTTAAATATTGTATATGTGGTAAGGCATAAATAATAATAACTTTTATTTTTTTCATAAAAAACCGATTATTTATATTTTTACTTTTAAAAAAATAATTTAATAAATGAGTTTATTAGTCAAATAGGAAAAATTTAATTTCATGATAAAAAAAGAATCTTTAAATCACAAAGTATCAGTAGTATCTATCAATAAAAAAGCCAGATATAATTATAAAATTGAAGAAGAATACGAATCTGGTTTAATATTGTTAGGTTGGGAAGTTAAATCTATTAGAAAAAAAAAAGTAAATATTAGTGGTAGTTATATATTATTAGTTTCTAATGAAGCTTATCTATTAGGTTCAATATTTGAACCTTTATCAACTATTTCTACGCATATGATATACGATCCAATGAGAAATAGAAAGTTACTTTTACATAAAAGACAAATAGATTTTCTAATTGGTAAAGTTCACAGAGAAAGATATACACTAATTGCTCTTTCTTTATTTTGGAAAAAAAATTGGTGTAAGTTAAAAATAGGAATAGGGAAAGGAATTAGAAAATCAGATAAGCGTGAATGTGAAAAAAAACGTACATGGGAGTTAGAAAAAAATAGGATATTTAAAAATAGTAAAAAAATATAGTTTTACTATAATTTAATTATACAAATATTATTAATTTTTATAATGAAATATTTCATTAATATCAATTATACTACTTTTTTTAATGTTCATTAAAAAATAAAATCTATTATTTTAAGATAAAATGTATACAAATAAAGATCATAAGTATTGGATGAAATATGCCTTAAAATTAGCTTTAATAGCTAAAAAAAAGGGAGAGATACCTGTTGGAGCCATATTGGTGTTCAAAAAAAAAATTATAGGAGAAGGTTGGAATACATCTATCCAAAATAATGATCCTACAGCTCATGCTGAAATTATAGCTCTTCGACAAGGAGGAAAAAAATTAAAAAATTATCGGTTATTAAATACAACGCTATATGTAACATTAGAACCTTGTATTATGTGTTTCGGAGCGATAATGCACAGTCGTATTAAACATTTGGTGTTTGGAGCAAAAGAAAAAACAAATAAAATAAGTGTATTAAAAAAATATCTTAAAAATAATAATATTAATTATACGTTTAGTATAACTGAATCGATTTTAATAGAAGACTGTAGCGATTTACTTAATCAATTTTTTAAAAAAAAAAGAATATAATAAATTAGTATTATTTATATTAATATCAAACATATTAATCAGCTTTCAAAAATTACAATTGCACATGCATATTTTTTCTCATCAGTTAAATTAATATGAATATACTTAATTCCCATATTTTTTGCTAATATTTTTGCTTGATTGAGTAATAATAATTTAACATTACCATAATGATCATTATAGATTTCAAAACTATTAAATGTAACTTTATTTCTCATACCAGTTCCAAATGCTTTTGAAGCCGCTTCTTTAGCTGAAAACCTTTTTGCTAAAAAATTAATTTTATTTTTTTTTATTAAATATTCATTAAATTCTTTTTTTGATAAAATTCTTTTTGCTAATTTAGAACCCGACTCATGAATTATTTTTTTAATACGAGAAATTGTTATGATGTCTATGCCAATACCAATAATAGTCATTATATAATGTTAACCTAATATATTTTATTTAATAAGTAACTATATTTAAAAAATTATTTATATTTTTTATTATATTAATAATCACTTATTATACCCTATTTTAATCCATAAATATAAAAATATTTTTATATTAAATCTCATTTCTATTTCTTTTCTTGCTAATATACTAAATTTTTTTATATTTTTACCATATCTTCCTATTAATATTTTTTTTTGACTAGTATGTTCAACAAAAACAAGAGCGTGAATTATTATTTTTTCTTTTTTTTGTATCCAATTTTCAATTTTAACTTTAATGATGTAAGGTAATTCTTGACTTAAATTACGTATTATTTTTTCACGTATTATTTCTGATATAATAAAATTTTTTGAATGATTTGTTTTTTGTGTTGTTAAAAAAGTATGTGCAGCTGGTAATAAATATTTGTGGACTGTATCAGATAATATTTTTATATTTTCTCCAGTTTTAGCTGAAATAAATATAATTTCTTTAAAACATACCTTTTTTTTTAATAAATCAATATGAGGTAAGAATATTTTTTTGTCTTTAATAAGATCTATTTTATTTATTACAAGTATTGTTGGAACGTTGATTTTTTTTATTTTGTATAAAATTAATTCATCATTAATATTCCATTTTATATGTTCTACAACAAAAAC
>DATLVK010000031.1:0-2411 GCA_035577605.1 Buchnera sp. (in: enterobacteria)
AATCAAATCGCACGTCGTAATTTTTTAAGACATCAATCTCGTCGTCCCATGAGACAAAGAGCTGCTGAAGCTATTCTGCGTTTAATTATTAGAGAACAAAAAAATAACGCTATTATTATTTCAAATAAAGAAAAAAATAAAAAAATATCTTATAAATCAATATCTGAAACAGAATCTTTTAAAGATGAAGAAAAATACATGATCAATGGTGTATTAACCCTTGCTGCACGTTCTATTCGGAGTATAATGACTCCTAGGAGAGAAATCTCTTGGGTAAATGTCGATCAAGACATGTACAATATTAGATTACAATTATTAGATACTCCTCATAGTTTATTCCCAGTATGTAAAAATGAATTAGATGAAATTATTGGTATAGTGAGAGCAAAAGAATTATTAGTGGCTATCGATAATAATATAGATGTAACTGAATTTGCATCTAAAACACCTCCTATTATTATTCCTGATACTTTGGACCCAATTAATTTATTAGGAGTATTAAGACGCGCTAAAGGAAGTTTAGTAATAGTTACTAATGAATTTGGAGTTATTCAAGGATTAATTACTCCTTTAGATGTATTAGAAGCAATTGCTGGAGAATTTCCAGATGCAGATGAAACTCCAGAAGTTATAGTAGAAAAAAATAGTTGGTTGGTTAAAGGAGGAACAGATTTACACTCTTTAGAACAATTATTAAATACAAAAGAATTAATACAAGCAAAAAATACTTATGCCTCTTTAGCTGGTTTATTAATTGCACAAAAAGGACAATTACCACTTACAGGAGAAACTATTTATATTTCACCATTATATTTTTATATTGTAGACGCTACACAATATCGTATCAACCTTGTTCGCATAACAAAAGACAAAACTATAGATAAATATAATGAATAATCATATATTTATTTACGATTATAACACTATTCTATATAAACCAAATATTTGAGAAAATATGTTTAAAAAAATATTAGCAATTGATACCTCCATGGACGGATGTTCTGTATCTTTATTAAAAAACAACTGTATGCTAAATCAATTTAAATTATGCAAAAAAAAACATACAGAAATTATTTTACCTATGATTAAAAAAGTTTTAAATACTTATGAAATTGATGTCAACGAACTAAATGCTATTGCTGTATCTAAAGGACCGGGTAACTTTACTGGAATTCGTCTTGCCATTTGTATAGCACAAGCGCTAGCTTTAAAAAATAAATTACCTTTAATAGGTATTTCTAATTTTGCTAGTGTGGCTGAACAAGCTTGGAGAAAACACTTGTCTAAAAAAGTACTGGTTGCTTTTGATGCAAAAAAAAAAGGAATTTATTGGGCGGAATATATACGAAACAAGCATGGTATATGGAAAGGGGAACATACAGAATCATGTTTAAATATAAATAGTATTCATAATAAAATTAATAAACTATCTGGTTCATGGACTACTGTCGGAAATGGCTGGAATAAAATTTACATAACAAATAAAAAAATAAATTTAATCCACACTAAAATTACTTTATCTCATGCAAGAGATATTATTACTTTTGCTAAATTATTTTTACAAAAAAATAATACCTTATTCTTAAAAGATATAGTTCCGATATATTTAGATGATTTCATTCCACAATATTTCAATAAAATTTAATTTTATTTAGGTAAAATTAAAGTCAATTCTAATATAAACAAATTTTTTCAGCTAGATCTAATTTAATATTGATCGTTTCTAGATTAATTTCGATATATTAACCAATCACTTGTAATATTTCTTTTTTTTGAATAAGGAAAATAGTCTGACTGATTACTATTTTACTTTTCTTTTTTCTAATACAATAATTTGTAATTTTTTATAGCAAAATGAACTGTATTTTTTTTAAAATAAAACAATATAATGAAGCTATATTATATTTCTTCAAAAATTGTCTAAAAAACTTTTTCTTTCTTCTTTAATACATCAAAAAGAATGTTTTTCTCCCAGTAAACAATTTACTAAATCATGATAAGTTGTATTTACATTTCAATTACGATCTAATATTACTGAAAATTCCTGATTAAAAACTCTAAGAATAGCAAAATTTTCTAAAATTACTCTTATCAGTGAAATTTGAAAATATCTAATATATAATCTATATTTAAAAATTTTTCTACATATACTTGTTTTAAATTGTACTAAATTAATAAAAAATTTTCCTTTACTGGTTTAAAATTATTTTCGGATCTTCTTAATTTTTCAGAAATTATATCCAATATTCTATCTGAATTACAGACTGTAAGTTACTTCAAGATAAGTAACAATACCAGCCGTATCTACAGAATATATTTCTAACATAGCACATGTTTCCATTCCAGAAGGAAAATTATAGATAACAAAATCACACTGTATATCTAATAGATTTTGTAATACTTTCTGTACA
>DATLVK010000032.1:0-2582 GCA_035577605.1 Buchnera sp. (in: enterobacteria)
ATGGAAATTCTTTACGACCAAAATGACCGTATGCAGCTGTTTTAAGATATATTGGTTGAAGCAAATCTAACATACAAATTAATCCATATGGTCGTAAATCAAAAAAACTACGAATCAATGATATTAATCGACTATCTTCTATCTTTCCTGTGCCAAAAGTATCAATCATAATAGAAGTGGGTTTGGCTACTCCTATAGCATACGATAATTGAATTTCACAACGATCTGATAAACCGGCTGCAACTATATTTTTAGCAACATATCTTGCAGCATAAGCTGCAGAACGATCTACTTTAGATGGATCCTTACCAGAAAAAGCTCCACCTCCATGACGAGCCATCCCACCATACGTATCTACCATTATTTTTCTGCCAGTCAAACCACAGTCTCCCATAGGTCCTCCAATTACAAATCTACCTGCAGGATTAATAAAAAATTTAGTATTACGATTAATCCATTTTTTTGGTAAGACAGGTTTTATAATCTCATCCATAACAGCTTCCTTTAAATTTTTTATTGAAACATCTTCTGCATGTTGAGTGGACATCACTACTGTATCGATACCTACCACTACACTGCCATCATACTGAAAAGTTACCTGACTTTTTGCATCAGGTCTAAGCCAATTTAATATTTTCTTTTTCCTTACTTGTGATTGCTGTTGTACTAATCGATGAGCATATTTAATAGGGGCAGGCATAAATGAATCTGTTTCATTAGTAGCATATCCAAATATAATACCTTGATCACCTGCACCTTGTTCTAAAGGATCCAGATTCTTAATACCCCGATTGATATCAGGAGATTGTTTTCCTATAGCACTTAAAATAGCACACGAATTGGCATCAAAACCTATATCTGAATTAATATATCCGATATTATGTATGGTATTACGGGTAATTTCTTCTACATCAACCCATGCTGTTGTCGTAATTTCTCCTCCAATTAAAACCATACCTGTTTTTACATATGTTTCACAAGCTACGTGGGCTTGCGGATCTTGTATTAAAATAGCATCTAATAAAGCATCCGAAATTTGATCAGCAATTTTATCAGAATGCCCTTCTGAAACAGATTCTGATGTAAAAAGATATTCAGACATATATTTTCTACCTTAATAAAATAATGTATACACACATTAATCATTAATAATAAATAAATGCTATTTAATTTATAAGCAATATCTTATGTAAAAATATCATGAAAATAAAATTATTAACTACAATTAAAAATACAAAATTATTATTAATAAATATATATTTATGTTATCAAATATTAATAATAAATGCTATTTACTACATGTTATACGATATTGTTAACAATATATACTATAAAAAATATTGTATTACTTACAAAAAATAAATATCACTACTAATAAAAATTTAAAAAAATATTTTTATTTAAATAATTTTTTTAGAACATTGTAGTAGATAATTACCTATATAAAAATTATTTAATTAATATGAAAGATATTTGTTATTTTTTATTAATAATCAAGAACATACTTATTATTAAATTTATCGAAAATAATCACAGAAAAATACTAAAATAAATTATATCTATTGATACAAAATACATATTAAAATTACTTATAAAATTTTTAAAATATACTAAAGAAAATACTATATATTTTAATATTTAAATATATTTTAAAATTAAAAAATTAATAATAGAAATACATATTATATATATATCAAAAAAATAAAATATTTTTATTTAGTAAAGAAATGCAATATTATTTAAAAATGACTGTTCCATATTTTTTTAGGAGTAACAATAAAAGGAAGAGGTATATCCCAAGAAAAAATAGGAAAAAATGATATAAATTGAAAATTATGAGCTAAACCTATTGGAAGAAAATGATTTTCTTTCCAATTTTTTAAAATTCTATCATAAAATCCTCCTCCCATACCTAAACGATATCCTTTCTTATTAAATGCTACTAATGGAATGAAAATTACATCTAATTGATCAATTGATATTGAATTTTCAATAATATTGATTGGTTCAAAAATATTTAATTTATTTAACTTTAATTGTGTTGTAGCAGTATATTGCATAAATAATAAATTTTTAGTATCCAGTAAATCTAATACTGGCATATAAATATTAATGTTTTTATTCCATAATTTTAAAATTAATGGTTGCGTGTCTATTTCTCCATCAAATGATAAAAATAACCCAACATTATTTACTTTATTTATAAAATCATATTTGAAAATTTTTTCAGATATTTCTAAAGCAGCTTTTTTTTGTTCGTAATGTGTCAATGTATTTCGTAATCTTCTCATACATAATCGTATATTGTTACGTATTAACGTGTTCTTTAACATATTTATTGGTTAATAAATGATTATATCGTTGTCAATGATATTATTATTGTAAATAACAAAGATTATTTTATATTTTTTCAAAAAGATAAATTTTTTCTATTTTTACTTATTTTAGATTATATTTTATATTATTTAACTCATAAGATATATTTAATACTATATTAAAAATTAATTTCTGCATTAGATATATTACTTCTAATTTTAAAATTTTTCACTGATACTTGTAATATTTAATTTATTTAATTTATA
>DATLVK010000033.1:0-6790 GCA_035577605.1 Buchnera sp. (in: enterobacteria)
TTGCAGCATGAATTAATGCTGAAACAGGAGTTGGTCCAGCCATTGCATCAATCAACCAAGTATGAAATGGAACTTGCGCAGATTTCCCTAATGCGCCTACCATTAAACATAATGTTATCCATTTTAATGACACAGTATGAAGTACAAACACACTATTTTCTGACATTAGTTCTAGATCATAGAAACTCAAAGAACCAAATGTATAATAAATTAAAAAAATTGAAAATAATAAAAATACATCTCCTATTCGTGTAATAATAAATGCTTTTATTGCAGCAAAACAATTATTAACCTCTGAATAATAAAATCCAATTAATAAATAAGAACATAATCCCACTAATTCCCAACCAAAAAACATCAATATCAAATTGTCAGATAAGATTAATAACAACATACTAGCAATAAAAAAATTAATATATGCAAAAAAACGAGAAAATCCTGCCGAATTATTCATATACCAACTAGCAAATATACTAATTAACAATCCTATAGCAGTAATCATAACTAACATTGTTACAGATAAACCATCTAATAGTAAGTTACAATTTATAAAAAATCTTTCAATATGAATCCAACACCACAATTTATAAAAAAAAACTTTTTTGTCATAATGTAAAAATATTTTTAAAATATAAAAAGCCAACAATGTAGATAAAGCAATAGATGTAATACCTATCCATGCTATATATTTTTTAGATAACAATTGATTTGAAAAAGATAACAACAAAAAGCTAAATAATGGAAATAAAATAACAAAATAAATAGCATTCATCCCCGCATCCTACTTAATGTATCGATATCTAATGTTTTATGAAGTCTATAAAGTTGAAGTAAAAGAGCTAAACCTATGCTAGCTTCCGATGCAGCTACTGTGATAATTAAAATATACATTATTTGTCCGTCAGCTTGTCCCCAGTAACTTCCAATAACTATAAAAGCTAATGCTACAGAATTCATCATAATTTCTAAACCAATTAATATAAATAAAACATTACGACGAATCACAATAGAAACAGCACCTAAGACAAATAAGATACATGACAAAATTAATCCATGAAACATAGATATCATCTTACTATTCCTTATTATTTATAATATAAAATATGTTCTTATTTTTGTTCTTTTCCAAAATAAAAAACTGCTACCAGTGCACTTAATAATAATATCGATGATAACTCAATAACAAATATATAAGGACCAAATAAACTTATTCCTACTTTTTTTGCATCAATTAATGTACTAAATATATCTGTACCACTAATCAATGAAATTCCATAAATAAGCGTTATTAAAAAGAACAAAAACAAAATACTGATTTTAATCCAATTAGTCGTTTTTAACCATTTTTTTTCTTTTTTTTCTATACTCTTACCTAAATTCAACAACATTAAAACAAATACAAATAAAACCATTATAGCCCCAGCGTAAATAATAATTTCTAATACAGCTGCAAATACACTTCCTAACATAAAAAAAATACCTGAAATAGACAACAGAGAAATTATAAGGTAAATTAATGCATATATTGGATTAGCATTTAAAATTACAAATACAGTAGAAATAATTGATACCATTCCTAATGTATAAAACATCAATTCCATAATAATCTCCTTAAGGTAATAATGTTTTTACATCAATAGGTTGATCTTCATGTTTTAAATCACCGGGCTCTTTACCGGTAAAAGTTACACCAGTGAATTTATAAAAATCATAATCAGGATATTTGCCTTGACCTGAAATTAATAAATCTTCTTTTTCGTAAACTAAATCCTGTCTTTTAAACTCTCCTAACTCAAAGTCAGGACTTAACTGAATTGCTGCAGTAGGACAAGCTTCTTCGCACAACCCACAAAAAATACATCTAGAAAAATTGATACGAAAAAATTTTGGATACCAACGTTTATTTTTCATATTAGATTTTTTTAAAGAAATACAACTCACAGGACAAACAACAGAACATAAATTACAGGCTACACAACGTTCTTCCCCATCTATATTACGAGTTAAAATAATTCTTCCCCTATATCTAGGAGATAATGGTACTTTATCTTCAGGATACATTCTGGTTTCTCGTTTATAAAACATCCTAATACCAATTAACCAAATACTGCGAATTTGACTGATAAAACCAAAAAAACAATCTTTTAAATTCATAAATTAAGAAATATCCTTAAAAAACTCAAAATAATAATAAAATTAAACCTGTAACTAGTAAATTAATTAATGTTACAGGTAAACAAATTTTCCATCCAAATAACATTGCTTTGTCATATCTAGGTCTAGGTAAAGATGCTCTTATTAAAATAAACATAAAAACAAAGAATATTGTTTTAATAAAAAACCAAATACAAGGAGGCAACCAAGGTCCGTACCAACCACCGAAAAACATTGTAGTAATTAAACTAGATACTATAATTATAGAGATATATTCACCAATAAAAAATAAACCGAATTTCATACCTGAATATTCGATATGATAACCATCTGCTAATTCTTGTTCAGATTCAGGTTGATCACAAGGATGCCTATGACATAAAGCTAATCCAGATATAAAAAAAGTCAAAAAACCAAAAAATTGTGGGATAATATTCCATAAATGAGATTGACTGTATACGATATCAATCAAATTAAAAGAACTAGCTTTAGCTGCTGTACCCATTAAAGATAAACCTAAAAAAACTTCATAACTTAATGTTTGAGCAGCAGCTCTCACAGAACCTAATAAAGCATATTTATTATTACTAGACCAACCAGCAAATAAAACGGCATATACAGATAATGCAGCCATCATTAAAAAAAATAAAAAACCAATATTTAAATTAATAATTAAAAAAGTAGAAGTAATTGGAATCATTGCCATAACTAATAATAAAGACGTAAAAGATATCACAGGTGCTAAAATAAAAATCCAACGATTACTGAAAGAAGGAATCCAATCTTCCTTAAAAATCATTTTTATCATATCTGCAAATAACTGTAATGAACCATTATATCCAACTCGATTTGGACCATGTCTATTTTGGAACAAAGCTAATAATTTCCTTTCAATAAAACTTAAATAGGCACCACAAAATACTAATAAAAACAATACTAAAAAAGATTTTAAAATAGACAATATGATCTCTATTGAAGTAATAGAAGAGAGACTCATTTAATTATCTCCCTTATTTTTTTAATTTTTTTTCCAGAAAGAATAAATGGCATTCCCCATATACCTAATGGCAGACCAATTTGACCAGATGCTAATTTATTTGAAATACGAATTTTTATACGAAATCTTTCTCCTAAACAAACAAATTCTATATATGAATTTTTTCCAAGACAATGCTTTTTTGCATCTGACAACCCAATAATACAATGCGGCATAGGTATTTTTTTCTCTAATACTGGTGTATCTTGAGTAATTTCTTCTGTTCCAAATAAAAAATAATATGGAACAATATAATAGTAATCTTCTCGTTTTAAAAAATCAGGAATACATTTAAAAAAATCAATATTCTTTCTTTTTTTATTATTAAAAAGACGAATTCCAGAATTACCACATAACAAACTACCATTAATTTCATTTTGAAATTTATTCCATGCTTGAGGAGAATTCCAACCTGGACTCCAAGCAAAAGGCACGTAAGCAGAAAACTTATAAGCTTGTTGACTTCCCTCCATAGAAAAAGAAAACATTGAATCAATATCTTGTGGTTGTTTTGGTTCATGAACACTAATATCAGCTCGTAATGCAGTACGACCACTTGCACGATGTGGAGAACGAGCTATTTTTTGACCAAAAATGCGAAAAGATGCATCTGGCAAAAAATGTTTTATACCTTTTAAATCAGCAATATCAACAATAATATCATTGATAACATCATCCATATTATTCCAAATAGTAGTACGCGTATTAATACGTCTGGATATAGCATGTAACCATTTCCAACTTTCTAACTTACCTATTTTATTATTATAAAATTTTGGATCATATACTTTAAAAAAACGTTGCGCTCTACCTTCATAATTTATAACTGTACCCGAACTTTCAAAAAAATTTGCAGCAGAAAGAAAAAGTGTTCCATTTCTCACTGTATTACTCATTTTATAATCTATAACTATAATTTTATTTATACAGCGAAAAACTAAATCTAATTGTCCTGATAATAACGATCGATATAAATCATTTTCCATAATAATAATAGCATCATATTTTTTATAATTAATCTGATGAAATGCTTGATTTAGTGACATTCCTTTTATTATACTAACACCTATACTGTTGCTTCCAGACGTGATCAAATTCAGACCAACATGTTTATTTATTTTTTTTAATGCCAAAGCGATATTAAAAGATGCTTGAATTAAATTTACACTGCGTGAATGGGATCCAGAAATAATCAGAGGTTTTTTACTAGATAATAATGATCGAACAATCACTGATTTTTGATCTAAAAATTTTTTATTAAAGTTAGTTGGTATAGGACTATTTTTATTTATGTCATGAGCAATAGAACAAGCTAAAGAAATCTGATCGTCAACTGATGCAGTATAACTCCATGTAGCAATATCGTCTAATTCCGTTTGATCTATATTAAAAATAAATAAATCATATCTAATATTTTGAGACGCATTTAACAATCCCTGACTGTGCCATTTAGGAATGTTTTTTGATTGAACCATTACAGATACTTTTGATTTTACAGCTTGTCTGACAGACAAAGCTATTCTAGGAGCAACTTGTGTTAAATCTTCTCCTAATATTAAAATTGCATCATAAGTTTCTATCTCACACAATGTTGGTATATGAATGTCACTATTTTTTAATATATTAATAATTAATTCAACACAATTTTGCTCATCAGATAACAATCCTGTAGAAAAATTTTCATTACCAACCATTTTTTTTAATGCAAAATTACTTTCTATACTTGCTCTATTAGAACCAATACCTAATATTCGATCAGTATTACTTAATAAATCAACTGCCTTCGTAATAGCCTCAGTATCATTCAAAAATAATACTTTATCGTTTATACGGTAAAAAGATTCAACTGGACGATCAATAATATTTGAATAACCATAACCAAAACGACCCAAATCACAAATTAAATAATGATTAATTTCACCATGATATCTATTTTCTATCCTACATATTTCACCATAACGTTCTCCTACACTGATATTACAACCAATACTACAATAATTACAAATACTTGGAGCATACTGCATATCCCATTTTCTATGATAATGTTCAGAATAAGTTTTATCAGTAAATACACCTGTAGGACATATTTCTACTAAATTACCAGAATGTTGACTTTCTAAGTCACCATCTTTTAATCTACCAAAATAAATATTATTACTTGTTCCATAAACACCTAGATCTTTTCCATCTGCATAATCTTTATAATATCGAATACAACGATAACAACCAATACAACGATTCATTTCATGAGATATAAAAGGTCCTAAGTACTGATTTTTATGTGTTCTTTTAGTAAAATTATAACGAC
The DNA here is from genome assembly GCA_035577605.1 of Buchnera sp. (in: enterobacteria). Lineage (GTDB taxonomy): Bacteria > Pseudomonadota > Gammaproteobacteria > Enterobacterales > Enterobacteriaceae > Buchnera_C. The sequence continues at coordinate 5,499 of DATLVK010000033.1, forward strand.
GTAAATTATGTCCTGTCATTACTGTCATATCTTGTAAATGGCAATTACCTCCTTCTTCACACACCGGGCAATCATGAGGATGATTAGTCATAAACAATTCAATAATACCCTTACGGAAAGCCGCTGATTCAATATCATTAATAGAAATAATCATTCCATCTAATGCAGGAGTCATACAGGACATAATTAATTTACCATTATTAGAATCTATATTATCATACTGTTTTACAGCACATTGACGACATGACCCTATACTCCCTAAAATAGGATGCCAACAAAAATAAGGAATATTAATACCAACTGATAAACACGCATGTAATAAATTATTAGATTCATCTACATTATATTTTTTACCATCAATATAAATTTTAGCCATTAAAACATCCAATTTTAAAATTAAAGTTTTAGGAAAAATTACAATTTCCTCTCATTTTAAAAAATCTAAAAAATATTACTCTGGATACCTATTATAGGTTGACTATCATTATTTTTATTTTCACATAATCCATCTTCAAAATCTGATCGAAAATATTTTATAGCACTTTGCATAGGAGCTACTGCTCCTGGAGCATGAGCACAAAACGTTTTTCCTGGACCTAGTTGGTTACAAAGTTCTTCTAATACGTTAATATCAGCTAAAACACCTTTTCTTATTTCTAATTTTTTTAAAATTTTTACTATCCATGGCAAACCATCTCGACATGGAGTACATAAACCACATGATTCCCGTGAAAAAAATTTTTCTAAATTTAAAATAATCGAAACCATATTAATAGTGCTATCAATAGCCATTGCCAATCCTGTTCCCAAACGACTACCTACATTATTAATACTAAAAAAATCCATTTTAGTATCTAAATGTTCTGGAGTTAGAAAACCTGTACTTGCACCTCCTGGCTGCCATGCTTTTAATTTTAAACCATTCTGCATACCACCAGCATAATTATATAACAATTCTCGAGCAGTAATGCCAAATGGTAATTCCCATAAACCAGAATTTTTCACTCTACCAGAAAAACCCATCATTTTCGTACCAGTATCGTTACTATCAGATAAACTTTTATACCATGTCACACCATGTAAAATAATAGCTGGAATATTAGATAATGTTTCCACATTATTGATACAAGTTGGTTTTCCCCATAAACCTACTGAGGCTGGAAATGGTGGTTTAGACCTTGGATTTGCTCTTTTGCCTTCTAGTGAATTAATTAAGGCTGTTTCTTCTCCACAGATATAACGACCAGCTCCACTATGCAAGAAAATTTCTAAATCAACACCACTATCGAGAA
>DATLVK010000034.1:0-4029 GCA_035577605.1 Buchnera sp. (in: enterobacteria)
CACAGACAATAGGAAAATTAACAATACCCATATTAATAATCGAGGAAGAAATCAATACAGAATTTCATTTAGTAGATAAAAATTTTCCCATACTTAAAAACGGAATATTAGGTGATAAATTTCTAACAGAATTCCAAACTACAATAAATTTAGGCAATAAAACACTGTTAATTAAAACTAAAAATGATATCGAAAATTCTAATACGAAAAATAGCAATGATATTGAAATTAAAAATGAAATTAAAAATATTATAATAAATGAAAATAATAATGCGAATAATACCGATAATATCGAAATTAAAAGTAAAACAATAAACGATAAAAGAGAGGAGTTATGTTTTGCATTAAAACCGCGAACAGAAACTATTATAAAAATTCCAGTTGCAAATCCTAATATGGAAAATAAAAATATTTTAATACAAAAACAAGAATTAAGTGAGGATGTTTTTTGCGGAAATACCGCGACAACCGTAAGAAACGGGTGTGCAATTATAAGTGTATTAAATATTTCAGAAAGTTCGAAAATAATTAATAAAGAAATAATGAGCAAGTTATTGTATGAGGACGAATTGGAATATAGAATATATAAAGTAGAGAGTGAAAACAATGAGGACAGAATAAGTAAAATAAGAGAATTAATACGTAGCGATCATATGAACGAGGAGGAAAGAAAAACCATTTTCGAAATATGTGAACAGTATGCTGAGATATTTCATGTAGAGGGCGATAAATTAACGTATACTAACGCGACGTCCCATGAAATTAGATTAAAACCTAATCAACCACCGGTTTATCGAAGACCGTATAGATTACCACAGGCACAACAACAAGAAATAAATAAACAGTTAGAAGGTATGCTGGCAAACGATATAATTGAGCCATCCATATCGCCTTTTAAATCACCCTTGTTATTAGTTAAAAAGAAAGTAGATGCTAGTGGTCTTGAAAAATTTCGAGTAGTAGTAGATTTTCGAGCACTTAACGAAGTAACGATAAACGAGTTTCACCCATTGCCGTTGATCACGGAAATACTTGATCAGTTAGGGCAGTGCCACCTATTTTCTGTCATTGACCTCGCATCTGGATTTTATCAGATACCTTTAGTTAAAGAATCACGGGAGTACACCGCTTTCTCTACACTACAAGGTCATTATCAATTTAAACGTTTAGTCATGGGTCTAAAAACTTCTCCAGCTACATTTCAGAGGTTAATGAACAATGTATTGTCGGGTATTGTGGGTATAAAATGTTTGGTGTACCTGGACGATATAATAATATACGGAAAAAACTTGAACGATCACAACAATAAACTGTGTGAGGTATTCGAACGTTTAAGAAATAATCAATTAAAAATACAACCCGATAAATGTGAATTTTTAAAAAGAGAATGTTTGTACTTAGGGCATATAATCTCGGAAACCGGTATTAGACCCGATCCAAAAAAGATACAGGCAGTAGTTAATTTCCCACCGCCAAAGGATGTAAAGAGTATTAAATCATTTTTAGGATTATCAGGTTATTATAGGAAATTTATAAACTCGTATAGTGCGATAGCCAAACCCATCACTAATTTATTAAAGAAGGAGGTTCCATTTGACTGGGACGGTGCCTGTGAGGAGGCGTTTACCAAATTAAAAAATAGCCTTGTCAATGAACCCGTATTACAATATCCAGATTTCACTAGGCCCTTCGTTCTTACGAGTGACGCAAGTGGGAAGGCCCTTGGTGCCATTTTGAGTCAGGGAAAAGTAGGCAGTGATTTACCCATAGCATATGCATCTAGAACATTAAATAAAAGTGAAAGTAGTTATAGTACGACTGAACTTGAATGTCTAGCAATTATTTTCGGGGTAAAACAATTTCGACCGTATTTATATGGTAGGAAGTTTATTATAGTTAGTGACCACAGACCACTTACCTGGTTATTTAATTTAAAAGACCCTTTATCGAAACTCGCCCGATGGCGAATACAATTAGAAGAATACGATTATGAAATACATTACAAACCCGGAGTTTTGAATTCAAATGTTGACGCATTAAGCAGAATGTATACTATATCGGAACTAAAAAGTGAAGGATATCCAATATTTTTAAGCAAGTTCGAAAATCAATTAATAACAAATAAGAATATTAAGGAGGTACACGGTACATTGATAGATTCACCCGAAAAATATCATGTCGTGTCAGAAATAGCGAAACATTATAATTTTGTAACGGGAACTAATTATCTAATAAAACAAAAATTCGGGAATAATCAAATAATAAAGCCATGCGAACACATAGGCGACGTAACTTACTTCAAAAATAATGATCGATATTTCATATTTCTAATCACTAAAAATAAGGAAAAACAATTAAACACTTATGAAAACTTATATGGGGCATTAATGAACTTAAAACAATTCTGTTCAAATAATAACTTAAAATATTTATCAATGGAAAAACTAGGAAAAAACTTAGAATGGGAGCAAGTACGAGCTATGATTAGATACGTATTTCGCGGTACCGATATTGAAATAATAATATGTACAGATTTAGAATATACAGAAGAAGAGAAATTGACTATTTTCAAACAATTTCATGATTCTGTAATTGGGGGGCATTTGGGAATTAATAAAACAATAAAGAAAATAAAAAACCAATGTTATTGGAAAGGAATGAAAGAGGACATAAGAAACTATATAACTAATTGTACTTCTTGTCAGAAAAATAAAGTTAGTAATCGGAAAATCCGACAACCAATGGTTATAACTTCAACCAGTTCAAGACCTTTTGAAAAAATATTTTTAGATATAGTAGGTCCTTTAATAACTACCATGTCAGGAAATACCTACATATTAACTATGCAGGATGATCTTACGAAATACTCATTGGGGGTACCTATACCAAACCACCAAGCGAACACTGTCGCAGAATCATTTGTAATACATTTCGTATGTATACACGGAATCCCGGATACTATATTAACAGATCAGGGAACCGATTTCTTAAGCAAAACATTTACCGAAATGTGCAAATTATTAAAAATAAATAAAATAAATACAAGCCCTTTTCATCCACAAACTAACGGAAGTCTAGAGAGATCTCACAGAACTTTGGCAGAATACCTTCGACATTATGTAGATAAAAACCTAAACGATTGGGATAATTTTTTGCCATATGCATTTTTCGTTTATAATTCCACCGACCACTCCTCGACAAATTATCAACCATATACACTATTATATGGAAAAAATCTAGAAATACCAATTAATTTAAAACGCGAACCGGAACCTAGATATAACTATGATGACTATTATTTTGACCTTAAACAAAAATTACAGGAGTCACATAAAATTGCGAAAGAAAAGTTAATACAAAGAAAAATAAAATCTAAAGATAATTACGATAGTAAGGAACACACTATAGAGGTGCATGTGAAAGACAGGATTTTATTGAGAGATGATACACAAAAAAATAAATTAAACCCGTTATGGAAAGGACCATATGATGTAATCGAGATATTAGACAGAGAGAATATTGTGATACAGAGAGGAAGAAGGAGTGTAGTGGTGCATAAAAATAATGTGAAGATATACCACGAAAACCCGATTTGAATAAATTAACAAAAAAAATAAATTGGATAAATATAACTAGTATAAAACATATATATATAAATTAAATAAATAAAGATATAATGAAACATATATTAGTAAACTTAATTAGTTATAGGAAATATGGAAAAAATAATTAATATGAAAAATCAGATCAGATATATTTTCAGATAATAATGGGGGGACAAAATCAGACTATCATTGTATGCCAAAAAATATAAGTGGCAATTTATTAACAGAAAGGCGAAGGCCATAATCGAATATAATACTTACGCGTAGAAAAATAAAATAAAATATAATTATAGTAAATAAAAGTTTAACAAAATATATAATAATAGTAATAAATAAGATATGGTAAAGAAGTAATAATAATACTTATATAAAAAATTAGGAGCTAGTGAAGTATGCGCAAAGAAATCTAAATGACAGGTTTGTT
>DATLVK010000035.1:0-2067 GCA_035577605.1 Buchnera sp. (in: enterobacteria)
GTATTCCGAGAATGAAAGGCAGTACGCAACCCATGCTTCTTGGCAATCCTACGGATTTTTTCTGAAGTACCACGAACATATGGTATAACTAAACTACCTTTAATCACTTCATTATTAACACTACTAGGGGGCTTCTTAATCGATAAGGATTTATAAATATACCTTTTACTATACCCATTCCTTAAAAAATCATTTACAATGTTATCAGTTTCTACTTTTAATAATCTTCATTAGAACAAATGACTTGGGCACGGGATTCCAATGTTCTAATGATTCCTTTTTTTGTATGCTCTGGGTGATTAGAAGTGTAATGTATATACTGTCCCGTATGAGTTGGTTTACGGTAAACACTGGTATCAATCCTACCGTTATTGCGTATGGCTAACACATCCAAAAATGGTAATGAATTATTTTTTTCAACTTCATAAGTGAACTTTATTGAAGGAGTTACATTGTTCACATAATTAAAAAAAGTTTCCAATTTTTCTTTACCATGCTGCCAAATTATGAAGGTATCGTCAACATATCTTAACCATAATTTAGGCTTGTCCTCACTTTCTTGAAAAATTCGTTTTTCTAACCCATCCATAAATATGTTAGCCAACGCTGGGGATAACGATGAACCCATAGGAAGGCCCTCCTTCTGAGAATAAAACTTTTCTTTATATTGGAAATAAACATTCTTGAGACATATTTCTAATAAATCTAATATACCTTTCACTGGTAAATTAGTTCTTGTTGCTAACGTAGCATCCCCCTCCAATCGCTCCTTTATGATATTTAAAACATCACCAATAGGAACACTTGGAAACAGATTAACCACATCAAAACTAACCATGATGTCATTATTATCTATATTTATATTTTTAATTTTATTTACAAAATCTTTAGAATCTTTAACCATGAAACTACAATTATCAGAAAAAGTACTAATAATCGGTAATAAGAATTTTGACAATTCATATACTGGTCCGAATCGAGAACTAACTATGGGCCTGAGTGGAATATTCTCTTTATGTATTTTTGGTAAACCATATATGTGAGGTACTTTCAAAAAATGAGGTGTTAGTTGTGTTCTAGTTTTAGCTGGGATAAATTCCTTATAATTCACTAAACATTTGTACACCTTCCTCTCAATATTAGAAGTAGGGTCTTTATTTAACGGAACATATTCATCTGAATTTAAAATATCTTTCATCTTATCATCATAGTCCACTGTATTCAGTAAAACTATTCCACCCCCTTTATCAGCTTTTCTAATAGTGAGTTCTGTATTCTCACGTAAATTTTTTATAGCTTTCCATTCTGCTTGGGTTATATTTGATTTGTTATTTGATTTTTTCTTTAATGCCATATTAACCCTACAACGGAATTCATTCTGATCTTCTACGGGGAGATTATGAATGCTATATTCTACAGAAGAAATGAAATCTAAAAGTGGGGACGTTTTATTATTTAACGCAAAACTTAAACCTTTATTTAAGACACTTATTTCTGTTTCTCCCAACTGAACATTAGAAAAATTAAATACTGTTTTACGTTGATTATCTACCAACGAATTTGGGTGACATTTTAAATCATCATTGGTAAGTTTATTTAATTTTATTTTATGTTTGTTACTTATAGATATCATTAAATTCTTATGTTTATTAGTTATACTCTTTAGAATGTTAGAATAATCATCGGGTTGTAAAATTCTACCTATAAACTGTTGTAAATCAGATATTTCTTTTATTAATTTATATTTCAAAAATCGCTGAAAATTTAACCTTTCGTTTAACAATGCTCGCATTGTACGATTAATTATAGCCTTAGCCTTATAACTAACATAAGGTAATTTAATTTGCAAACCTTTGGGTACGACTCCATATATTTTTGCAGTATGTAAAAAATTATAACTACAAATTACGTGTGCTAACTTAATATATAAATTTTCTAATTTTCTAATATTTAAATTGAAACCGGGTCCGTATCGGTTATTTATGCGATCTTTAAACCTAACATTCGATGGAGTATTATTTGTTACTTTTTTTCTTCGGACACTCTCCATCGTCCAAATAGGTTTAA
>DATLVK010000036.1:0-4254 GCA_035577605.1 Buchnera sp. (in: enterobacteria)
AAAAAATAAACATAATATTACATAAAAAATTTTTATTAACACGATTTATATTCCAAACTAATCATTTTTTATCGATTATAAAAAATACTCAATATATTACTTACACTTTAAATAAGATTTAAATCTATGTCCATAAAAATATTAGTACCAACAGCTACTAATTTAGCTAATTTTAAAAAAGATCCTGTTTCTGCACTATCTTCAGCAAAAGAAGGTGCCTTAGCTATATTCCAAAATAATATTCCTATCATGTATGCAGTTACTCCATCTTTACTTAACAAGTTATTTTCTATTAATAATTTATATCAAGAACAAAAAAAGAATAATATTAAAAATAATATCAAAAAAAACATATTTTTAAAAAAAAATCCAATAGGAAAATTTACAATGTACAAAGAATGGACACCAGATGCAGATTTTTTAAAACAAGCTGCGATTTGGGGAATTATACTACACACACCTATTTCTCGTTCTGAATTAGCACTCTTTATATCTTATTGGCAAGCTGAAGGAAGATTTTTTCATCATATACAATGGCAACAAAAATTAGCAAGAAGCATACAACAAAGTAGAACTTTAAATATAATGTATAAAAAAAGAGATATCAATGATTTACCTAAACCTGATCAAAATATACCTGAAGGTTTTCGAGGAAAATAATGAAAAACTACTCTATATTCTTTAAACGCCTACAACGTATCATGCCTAATCATATCAAACCTAAATTTAATAGTGATGATGACTTATTAGCATGGAATCAAGAAGAAGGAAGACTGTCTTCCAAATTAATTATAAGAAAAAATCGTGCGATGAAAATGCAACGTATTCTTGGTCGTTCTGGTATCCGTGAATTATATATGAACTGCTCATTTGATAACTATCGAATTCAACATGAAGGACATCAAAAAGTAGTTACTGCCGCTAGACGATATGCAGAAGAATTTAATGGCAATATTGCTAGTTTTATATTTTCCGGTCGTCCAGGAACAGGTAAAAATCATTTGGCATCAGCAATTGGAAATCATCTTATTTTAAATGGAAAAAATGTACTAATTGTTACAGTAGCAGACCTGATGTCTAATATGAAAGGTACTTTTAGTGGTAATAGTAATATTACAGAAGAAAATTTATTACATAATTTAAGTAGTGTAGATTTATTGATGATAGATGAAATAGGTATGCAAACAGAATCTCGTTACGAAAAAGTAATTATTAATCAAATTGTAGACAGAAGATCTTCTTCTAAACGTTCTACTGGTATGCTATCTAACTTAGACCATAGAGGAATGAAAACACTACTAGGAGAACGAGTTATAGATAGAATGAGAATAGGTAACAGTTTATGGTTAACTTTTGAATGGGACAGCTATCGTAAACACATTAAAGGAAATGAGTATTAAATTAAAAATAAAATTAATATATTGATATAATAATTTAATAAATATATTTATTTTTGTCTCGATACATACTCTCCTGATCTCGTATCTACTTTAATAATATCATTTACTTGAATAAACAGTGGAACTTTCACTATTGCACCAGTATTTAACTTAACAAATTTACCAATACGACTGATACAATCACCTTTAATTTCTGGATGTACATTTATTACTTTTAAATCCACAAAATTATTTAATAACACTGAAATGGGCTGATTATCCCATAAAGTAACAAGATAACTATCTTGTTCTATTAACCACCTATCATTTATACCTAATATCTTTTTATTAATAAAAAATTGATCAAAACTCTTTGGATGCATAAAAATAAAATGATCAACATCACGATACAAATACAATAAAAGCACATCGACAATATTTGCTTCTTCTAAATAATCTGTAGGTTTAAATGTTTTTTCTATTAATTTACGAGTTAATAGATTTCTTAATTTTACACGAGCAAATGCTTGTCCCTTACCTGGTTTGACTAATTCGTTAGAATTAACTATATAAGGCTCTTTATTAAAGATAATTTTTAAACCTGAACGTAAATTATTACTAGAATGTGTAATCATAAATCCTTAATTAATATAATATCTATTTATCAAACATAAATTTTTTATTATAAATTTATTCCCCTCCTAATACCATAAATTGTATTTAGGAGAGAAATTATAATTTTTTTAAAAAAAACTACATCATACCGCCCATTCCACCCATACCACTACTAGCAGGAGATGAACTTAAATCAGATTTTTCTTCTTTCGATAAATCAGTTACCATACATTCTGTTGTAATCATTAAACCAGCTACAGAAGAAGCATACTGTAACGCTGATCTTGTAACTTTAGTAGGATCTAAAATACCGAATCTTATCATATCACCATATTCATCAGTAGCTGCATTATAACCGTAATTACCTTTTCCATCTTTTACATTATTAGTTACTACAGATGGTTCTTCACCTGAATTAGAAACTATTTGACGTAAAGGAGTTTCCATGGCCCTAAGAGCAACACGAATTCCTACATTTTGATCTTCATTTTGACCTACAATATTAGAAATTTTTTGTGCTACACGAACTAAAGCGACTCCACCACCAGGTACTACACCTTCTTCAACTGCTGCACGAGTAGCATGTAATGCGTCTTCTACACGAGCTTTCTTTTCTTTCATTTCTACTTCTGTAGCAGCACCTACTTTTAATACGGCTACACCACCTGATAATTTAGCTAAACGTTCATTTAATTTTTCTTTATCATAATCAGAAGTGGCTTCTTGGATTTCTTGACGTATTTGTGTAATTCTATTTTTAATAGAATATTTTTCACCTACTCCACCAATAATAGTAGTAGTATCTTTACTAATCACAACTCTTTTAGCTTGACCTAAATCTTCTAAAGTAGATTTTTCTAATTCCATAGCTAATTCTTCGGATATTACATTTCCAGCTGTTAAGATCGCAATATCTTGTAACATAGCTTTTCTTCGATCACCAAAACCAGGCGCTTTCACTGCCGCTATTTTTACTATTCCTCTCATTGAATTTACTACTAAAGTAGCTAAAGCTTCACCTTCTAAATCTTCCGAAATAATTAGTAGAGGCTTTCCAGATTTAGCAACAGCTTCTAATACTGGAAGTAATTCACGAATATTAGATATTTTTTTATCTGCCATTAAAATATACGGATTCTCTAATTCTACTATTCCAGTTTCTGGTTTATTGATAAAGTATGGAGATAAATAACCTCTATCAAATTGCATACCCTTTACTACTTCTAATTCATTTTCTAAACCAGTTCCTTCTTCAACAGTAATCACTCCATCGTTTCCTACTTTTTCCATCGCATCTGCAATTAATGCACCTACTTTTTCATCAGCATTAGCAGAAATCGTTCCAACTTGAGTAATAGCCTTAGAATCAGAACATGGAACAGATAATTTTTTTAACTCTTCTACAGCACAAATAACAGCTTTATCGATTCCTCGTTTTAAATCCATTGGATTCATACCAGCTGCTACAGCTTTTAAACCTTCATTAACAATAGCCTGAGCTAATAAAGTAGCTGTCGTAGTACCATCACCAGCAGCATCATTTGCTTTAGATGCCACTTCTTTTACCATTTGAGCACCCATGTTCTCAAATTTATCTTCTAATTCAATTTCACGAGCTACTGATACTCCATCTTTAGTAATACTAGGAGCTCCAAATGATTTATCTAGCACTACATTACGACCTTTTGGTCCTAGAGTAACTTTTACTGCATCTGCTAAAACATTTACACCACGAAGCATTTTCACTCGTGCTTCATTACCAAATTTTACGTCTTTAGCTGCCATTTTGTTTTCCTTAAATAATTTAAATTAAATTATAGTAAAAACCTAAAATCTAATCTTCAACAACTGCTAAAATATCACTTTCAGTTAAAATTAAAAATTCTTCATTATCAATCTTTTCAACTTTTGCACCGTAACCTTCATTAAAAATAACAGTATCACCGATTTTTACATCTAGTTTTTTTAATTCACCATTATCTAAAACTCGACCATTACCAACTGCTGTAACTATACCTCGAGTAGATTTTCCTGCTGCTGAACCTGTCAGTACAATGCCACCTGCCGACTTAGATTCTGCTTCTTGTCGTCTAATAATAACTCTATCATGCAATGGACGAATTTTCATTTAAACTGCCCTCTTTTAAATTGCTATCATATAATTAACATGATTAAAAAAGTATTCGATAAATATATATCTTTGTATGTATATTATATGTGGATGCAAATTAAAACTTTCAAGGGGTATTCTTCTTTTATT
>DATLVK010000037.1:0-2078 GCA_035577605.1 Buchnera sp. (in: enterobacteria)
TAAGACAGGAAAAAATTCAATAAATTTATTGCCAATATCTGTAGAACAATATATAAAAAAAAAAATTATATTGTTAATAAAATTTTTACTTATATTAATTTATTAAAAAATAAAGATAATGATTATGTATATAAAAGAAGATTATATCTTAAATTTAGTTAACTTACGTTGTCCTGATCCTATAATGAAACTAAGAGCTAAATTAAGAAAAATAAAAAAAAATGAAATTATACTCATAATAGCAGATGATCCTTCTACTAAAAGAGAAATTCCTCAACTATGTTGTTTTATGGGTCATAAATTATTACACAGTTGTGTTAATACAATACCTTACAAATATTTTTTAAAAAAAGGAAATATATTTACCAATAAATAATATTATCATTAATAATGATATTGAATAAATTGAGGAAACAAAATGCTCCATTCTTTAAAACCACCGTTAACACTATAAACTTTTTTATAACCTTTATTTTTAAGATACAACGCAATGTGTTTACTACTGATACCATGATAACAAATAATTATCATTGGTACCAAAAAACTATTTTTTTTAAAAAACTGATCTACAGTATTTACAGATATATTAATAGATCCATAAATACGGGATAATCTAAAACTACGACTATCTCTAATATCTATTAATATAACATTACCGTTTAAAAAAAGATTTACGGCTGTTTTAATACTTATACATAATTTATTTTTCATTATAACTGTATCTATATTTAAATTTATTAATTAAAAGAATAAACATTCTACCCTCATAAAAATTTAAAATAAACTAATTAAATTAATAGTTGTAATACACGACGTAATGGCTCAGCTGCTCCCCATAATAATTGATCACCTACAATAAAAGCAGATAAATATTTTCTACCTATACTTAATTTACGCAATCTTCCAACAGGAGTAATTAATTTTCCAGTAACTGCAGTTGGTGTTAAATCATGTATCGTATGATGCTGATCATTGGGAACAACTTGTACCCATTCATTGTGACTAGACAAAATTTGTTCTATTTCTAATAAAGAGATGTCTTTTTTTAATTTTATGGTACACGACTGACTGTGACAACGAAGAGAACCTACTCGTACACATATACCATCAATTAAAATTTTGTTTTTTAGACCTAATATTTTATTAGTTTCTACTTGACCTTTCCATTCTTCTCTGCTTTGTCCATTTTTTATATGCGTATCAATCCAAGGAATAACACTACCTACTAAAGGAACATGAAAATAATTCTTTGGAAACTGATGTGAACGAGTAATTTGAGTAACTTTCTGTTCAATATGTAACGGAGACGAATCTGGAATATTTAAATCTTGAGATATTTCTGTATGTACAACACCCATTTGATTTAATAGTTCCATCATATGTTGAGCACCACCACCAGATGCTGCTTGATAAGTAGAAACAGTAATCCACTCTATCAAATTAGCAACAAAGAGTCCTCCTAAGGACATCAACATTAAACTTACGGTACAATTCCCACCTATAAAATTTTTAATACCATGATTTAATCCTTGTTCTATTATATTCTTATTTACCGGATCTAGCACTATAATGGAATCTTTTTTCATTCTAAGTGTTGATGCAGCATCTATCCAATATCCATTCCACCCTATATTCCTTAATTTATAAAAAATAATGTTGGTATATTCACCTCCTTGACAGGTAATAATAATATCTAATGTTTTCAAAACTTCAATATCATATGCATCCTGCAATTGAGATTGAACAATATTTTTTATTTTGGGTCCAATATGACCTGTTTGTGATGTAGAAAAAAAAATAGGAATTATTTTTTTAAAATCGTTTTCTTCACACATTCTATTTAACAACACTGATCCTACCATTCCCCTCCAACCTATAAAACCAACTTTTTTTTTCATTTTTTTCCTTATTATATATTGTATTAATTTTATATTTATATTATATAGACTTACATATATAATATAAAAATGAAGTGCAATTTTATTTAAAAATAATATTGTTAATATTTAATTAAACTGTTATTAATAAAAAAATTAAATATATTAAATACATTTAATATATAGTGTTTCACTATTTAT
>DATLVK010000038.1:0-8078 GCA_035577605.1 Buchnera sp. (in: enterobacteria)
TCTATAGCTAGTGCACCGCTTCCAGAAAAGCAATCAAGACAATTAGATTTTTCAATTTTTTTATTTAACCAATTAAATAGTGTTTCTCTAATTTGTTCTGTGGTGGGTCTCAATGATTTTGTATTTATTACAGGTATACGTCTGTTTTTAAATTCCCCAGAAATAATACGAAGGCCTGTGGTTTTTTTATTCTTCTTCATTGTATATTATACATCTATTTTTTTAGTTAAATATTATTATTTATTGATAAAAATATTTAAATTTGAAAATTTAATAAATTTATATATTCATTATAGAATATTAATATTTTACATGATTTTGTTTTAAGGTGAATAAAAATGAAAAAAAAATCTTTTTTAAATTATTTCTCTTTTATAAAGAAAAAAAAAGAAAATTTTGTAGAAAATAAAAATGACGTTCTTGATAAAGATAATGTATCTGATTATCAATCAGAAAAAACTATATTGGTAAGTGATTTAAATAACAGTAAATCAAATCAATTAAATATTCCATCTAAAAGATTATTTACCAATAGTGTAATAGATGTTGCTCAAAAATCAAGTCCTGATTATAAGAATAATTTTGTAAATAAGAAGATTGTTACAGATGAGAGTAATAGTAAAAAGAAAAGTATAGCACAAAATTTTTTTAGTTTAGGGAATCATTCTATATTATTTGAAAATACTTTTATAAAAAAGTTGAGAATAAAGTTAAAAAAAACGAGAGATTATTTAGGTTTGGAGATAAGAAATATTTTTTCTAGACATCATATAGATACAATTTTATTTAATGAGTTAGAAGAGCAATTATTACTTTCTGATATTGGTGTTCAAACAACTAATATTATTATTAATAATTTAAAGTCAGAAGTTGTACGTAATCGTATAAAAAACACTATAGAAGTATATAATTTATTAAAAATTCAGTTGTTAAAGATTTTATCAGTAGTTGAAAAACCTATAAAGATAGGGTATCACTTGCCGTTTGTAATATTAATTGTTGGAGTAAACGGTGTAGGTAAGACAACTACTATTGGTAAATTAGCTGCTCAGTATAAAAAATTAGGTAAATCAGTAATGTTGGCGGCAGGCGATACTTTTAGAGCTGCAGCTATTGAACAATTACAGGAATGGGGATTGAAAAGTAATATCCCAGTAATAGCTCAACATATGCATGCTGATCCAGCTGCTGTTGTTTTTGATGCAATAAAATCAGCAAAGGCAAAAAAAATTGATATTTTAATTATTGATACAGCAGGTAGATTACATAATAAAATACATTTAATGAATGAATTAAAAAAAATAAAAAGAGTAGTTAAAAAAGTGGATATTTTTGCTCCTCATGAAATAATTTTGATTATTGATGCTTGTAATGGTCAAAATACAGTTCAACAAACAAAGTTGTTTCATGAATCATTAGATTTAACTGGCATAGTGATAACTAAATTAGATGGTACAGCGAAAGGAGGTGTAGTGTTTTCTATAGCCGATCAATTTTCTATACCAATTTACTATATTGGGGTAGGTGAAAAAATGACTGATTTAAAAATTTTCAAAAGTCGAGAATTCATCGAATCTATATTTTAATATCTTTATAATAATATAATGTTTAAATTTAAAAATTTTTATTTTTTATATAGTACCAATGGTATACAAGAAATAACGTGATAGTCTTTGATTTATTATCATAATTAACGTATTATAAAATAACTTAATAAAATTATCGATTAGTTTCATGACGTAATTTAGGGATTAAAATGATTAATAAAATGAAAATTTTATCTCTTACTTCTTTAGGTAATTTAGATGCTTATATTAGATCTGCTAATTCTTGGCCCATGTTATCGTGTGAAGAAGAAAAATTACTGGCAGAGCGTCTTTATTATAATGGTGATTTAGATGCAGCTAAAACTTTAATTTTATCTCATTTACGTTTTGTAGTGCATATTTCTCGTAATTATTCAGGATATGGATTACCTCAAGCTGATCTAATTCAAGAAGGTAATATTGGTTTAATGAAAGCTATTCGTCGTTTTAATCCTGAAGTAGGTGTACGATTAGTTTCTTTCGCTGTGCATTGGATTAAATCGGAAATACATGAATATGTATTACGTAACTGGCGTATAGTAAAAGTAGCGACAACAAAATCACAAAGAAAGTTATTTTTTAATTTAAGAAAAACTAAACGGCGTTTAGGATGGTTTAATGAAAGTGAATTAGCAATGGTAGCTCGAGAATTAGGAGTGCGTAGTGAAGATGTAAGAGAAATGGAACGTCGTATGTCTGCTCAAGATATATCTTTTAATCCATTTCCAGATGATGAACGTAGTGAAAAAAAATTAACAACTATTACGTCCTATTTAAGAGATCATGCTTCTGATTTTGCAAATGGAGTGGAAGAAGATAATTGGGAAATCCATGCAACTAATAAGTTAACTGATGCATTACGTATATTAGATGATCGTAGTCGTCATATTATTTGTGCCAGATGGTTAGATGAAAATAATAAAATTACTTTACAAGAAATAGCTAATGGATATGGTATTTCAGCAGAACGAGTACGTCAGTTAGAAAAAAATGCAATGAAAAAGTTGAGAATAGCCATAGAGGCGTAATATTTATATATTTTTATATATACATATAAAAAATATTTTTTTTAAAATTAGATTTATTTTTAATAATATATTATT
Organism: Buchnera sp. (in: enterobacteria); assembly: GCA_035577605.1. Lineage (GTDB taxonomy): Bacteria > Pseudomonadota > Gammaproteobacteria > Enterobacterales > Enterobacteriaceae > Buchnera_C. Next base: position 2,690 of record DATLVK010000038.1, read on the forward strand.
AGATTTGATCGCCATTATTTGTGTTTGATATTTGTTAGTTTCAGCAAGATATATTGTAATTTTCAGAAGAACATCATTTATGTTAGATATTGCTTTTACTTTTAAGTGTACTTTTTTAGCAATTTAATATTGATTTTTTAAGAAAAACTATTTTTCTATAAAAATTTTCAATAAAAATATAGTAATACTATTTTATATAGGTGTTTCTGTAGTTTTAAAAGAAAAAATATTCAATTATATTGTTACATGATCTTAATATTTTTTGATCGAGTCTATTGTTTGATAGATTTAAAATTGTTGATATACCATATATTCCTCCTGATTTAGATAATGTTATTAAAAAACTTTTTTCTGATTACTGTTCTATCGGAATTCTGAAGTTATTTCGATATTGTAAGCAACGTTAGATAATAATTCAAATAAAAAATATATTATAAAATATGTATTGTAAAAAATACTATGCGTTACTATTTTTATTGATTTTTTATTAAAATAGTTCTGTTTTCTTTTTTTGGTATTAAATGATTAATTATTTTATTTTTAGTAAGTTTATTGAAAAATTTTTTAATAGTAAAATATTGTTTATATATTGATTTCTGTATTTCAGAGATATTTTTTTATGTAAATATTTTAAATTAGATAGAAAAGACATTTCTATTTATAGTATTGCTATGTCAGTAAATAATATTAGTTATTAATTTTTTATTGATATTTATATCAACAAATCTGATAGTAATTAAGAGTTTTTATTATTTATTTTAACTATATTACGATTTTTGTCTAATTTTTAATAATATTATACATGATATTTGAATGGTGTTTTAGATTTTTTCTAAATAAATTTAATATGTTATATTTTTATTTTTCATAAAAATATATTTCGTTTTTTTTAATATAATCTGTAATTTTTTGTGTTTACTAATAATTATATTATGCATGACTGAAATATTTTGAAAATATAAAATGAGTATTTTTTTAGTAGTTAATATAGTATGTACTTGTATTTTAATATTATTTATAAAAATATAAGTTGTTTTAAATAGTTCTAATAATTTTAAATATATTATTGTCCTGAAATTTTAAAATTATTAATGATATTTAATATTTCAAATAAATAAGAGTGTTTTATATAAAAATATTTTTATATAATGTATGAAATATAATTTAGTCGTACTTTTAATTACTATGGTATTAAGTTTCTGTACAATTTTTATATAGAACTAATAGAGTAATTAATTTTTTATTATAATAATATTTTTTTCTTTAAAAAATTTTTTATATGTAAATTTTTATTTATTTTTTTAAGTAAGTTAATAGATTAATTGTGCGATCTTTGTGTATTATATTATAATAGTTATATTTCTATGTATCTAAGTAAGATTACTTATAGTGATATTATGAATAGTATATTTTATATATATTTTATATTATCACTTAATTTAATTTTTTGTTTTAACGTTATACTAGTATGAATTTTATATTTTTTTATTGATTAAAGATTTGTTTTATCTAAAAATTAGATAGATATTGATAATATTACTTTTAAAATTAGTAGTTCTATTCGATATTATATTTTAGATGATATTTATTATATAATATTTATATTGATAAATATTATTATTTAACTGTTTTTCAATTATTTAGATAAATAAATTTTGTACTGAATCAATGTAATGCTATTAGATTGTATGAGTATATATGGATGTGTTTCTCAATGAAGCATAATTAAAATATTTTATCTAATATATGTATTAGATTTGTGTTATAGATTAAATATAATAATATTATTTTTTTAAAAAATTTATTAATGTAATTATGTTTTTAATTTTTTTAGCTTTTTAGTATAAATTAATATTTATGGAAATAATATTTATGTATGATGTTATTGTTGTTGATTTAGATGGTACTCTTTTATCTTCTGAACATAAAGTTACAGATTATACAAAAAAAATTATTCAGACATTATATAAGAAAAAGTTTTATTTAGTATTTGCTACTGGATGTCATTATTTTGAAGTTCTAAAAATTTGTAATTATTGTCAAGTATCTGCATTTATGATTACTTCTAATGGAGCTAAGATCTATGACTTAAATAGAGATTTAATATTTACTTGCAGCATTAAAAAAGATATTATTATAAAGTTATTAAATAATATTGATTTAGGTACTAATATAGTTATGCATATGTATTGTAATAATCAATGGTATATTAATAAAACCAATATAGAACAATATTTTTGTCACAAAGGATCATCTTTTAAATATAAAGTACTGGATTTTAATTCTTTTACAATGGATAATGTTAGTAAAGTTTTTTTTACTTCTAATAATTGTAATCAATTATCTTTATTAAAAAAAAAAATTGAGTGTCTATTTAACAAGGATTTAAATTTAAGTTTTTCTTCCACAACGTGTTTTGAAATTATGTCGAAGAAAGTGTCAAAAGGTAACGCATTAATTTTTTTAATGAAATATTTAAAGATTTCATTAAAAAATTGTATTTCTTTTGGTAATGCTATGAATGATATAGAAATGCTTAGGATTTCGGGGAAAGCATGTATAGTGCAAAATGCTGATTTAGAATTAATAAATCAATTGCCACATATTGAAGTAATAAAATCTAATAATGAAGATGGTGTAGCATCTTATTTAGATTGTTTGTATAAAATTAATTATGATAATATTAAATAAGAAGTTTTAATAAGTATTTAGTTGAATATTAATAGATTTTGAATATAATTTTATAGATTTTATTTAAAAATTAAGTAGAGTATTATTTTTTAATATTCAAATAAATTTTTATTATTTTATAATAGTACATTATTTTAGAAGTTATAACTAGTATAAAAATTATCAATTATAGACGTAATCTATTATAGAATAAATTAAAAATTTTATGTATAAATAAATTTTTATTTACAACAATTTAAATAAATTATTTTTTATTAATATGGATAATATATGGCTATAATAAATCATATTCTTGGTTTTCCAAGAATTGGGTTAAATCGAGAATTAAAGAGAGCACAAGAAAAATACTGGTCTGGAAAAATCTCAAAAAATGATTTATTATTGGTTGGGAAAGAATTAAGAAAAACACATTGGGAACAACAAAAAAATGCAGGTATTAATTTATTACCTGTAGGTGATTTTGCTTGGTATGATCATGTATTAAGTACTAGTATGATGTTAGGTAATATTCCAAAACGTCATATGAATACGGATAAATCAATTGATTTAGATACTTTATTTCGTATTGCTAGAGGTATAGCTCCTACTGGAAAAGCAGCTTTAGCTTCAGATATGACAAAATGGTTTAATACTAATTATCATTACATTGTTCCTGAATTTACTAAAGATTGTAATTTTTTTTATGGATGGTCTCAGTTATTAGATGAGGTAGATGAAGCTTTAAATCTGGGTTATAAGATTAAACCTGTGATTTTAGGTCCTATTACATATTTATGGTTAGGAAAAGTAAAAGGTGAATTTTTTAATCGTTTAGACTTATTGCCAAATATTATTCCAGTTTATCAACATATTTTTTCAGAACTAGAAAAAAGAGGAATAGACTGGATACAGATTGATGAACCTATTTTAGTATTAGAGATTTCTAATAATTGGTTACAAGCATTTAATGATGTATATCAAAAATTAAAGTGTAATTTAAAATTACTACTTACGACTTATTTTGATGGTATTAATCACAATATTGATATGATTTGTCAGTTGCCTGTGCAAGGTTTACATGTTGATTTAGTTTATGGACAAGATAATTTATCTAGTTTAAATGCTAAATTGCCAAAAGATTGGATCTTATCAGTAGGAGTTATTAATGGTCGTAATGTTTGGCGTGCTAATCTTATGTATTGGTTTAATATCCTGCAGTTATATTCAAAAAAAAGAAAAAATTTATGGATAGGTTCTTCTTGTTCTTTATTACATTCTCCTTGTGATGTTGATTTAGAAAATAACATGAATCAGGAAATAAAAAATTGGTTTTCTTTTGCAATACAAAAATGTAAAGAATTAGCATTGTTAACTGAATCTCTTATTTCTAATAATAATACTATTTTAAAACAATGGAGTACATTTATTGAGAATAGAAGTACATCTGAGATAGTTAATAATTTACAAGTACAAAATAGAGAAAAATTAATAAAATCTTATCAATACAATAGAATGCATTCATATAATATTCGTTTTAAGAAACAGAGAGATAAATTACAGCTCCCTGTTTTACCAACTACTACCATTGGATCTTTTCCTCAAACTGATACAATTAGGAAATTACGTCTTGATTTTAAGAAAGGTGCTATAAGTAAGGAAAGCTATGATAAATCGATATCTGAAAACATAAGAGATGTAATACATCATCAAGAAATGTTAGGTTTAGATGTTTTAGTTCATGGTGAATTTGAAAGAAATGATATGGTTGAATATTTTGGTGAGCATTTAGATGGTTTTGTTTTTACTCGTAACGGTTGGGTACAAAGTTACGGTTCTCGTTGTGTAAAGCCACCTATTATTATAGGTGATATTAGTCGTCCGAAATCTATTACTGTAAAATGGTCGAAATATGCTCAATCTTTGACTAATAAACCTGTTAAAGGTATGTTAACTGGTCCTATCACTATTTTATGTTGGTCTTTTCCGAGGGAAGATATATCCAGAGAAACTATAGCAAGACAGATAGCATTAGCATTACGAGATGAAGTAAAAGATTTAGAAAAAATAGGTATAGGTATAATTCAAATAGATGAACCAGCTTTAAGAGAAGGATTACCGCTTCGTAAAAGTGATTGGCCAGTATATTTAAAATGGGCAATAGATGCATTTCGTTTAAGTTCGTCTGTTGTAAAAGATGAAACACAAATACATACACATATGTGTTATTGTGAATTTAATGACATCATGGATGCAATTGTTGCTTTAGATGCAGATGTAATTACAATTGAAACTGCTCGTTCTGATATGGAATTATTAGATTTTTTTAAAAAGTTTAAGTATCCAAATTCAATTGGACCAGGGGTTTATGATATTCATTCTCCTAGAATACCAACAGTAAAAGATATTGAAATGTTATTAAGAAAGATTATTAATTTTTTACCATTAGAACAAGTATGGGTTAATCCGGATTGTGGTTTAAAAACTAGAACTTGGAAAGAAACTAAGTTTGCTTTAAGTAATATGATAAAAGCAACAAAAAAATTAAGAAAAGACGTTCATCAATCCTAATTTTATATGTAAAAATGGCGCTTGTTAGCGCCATTTTTACATATAAAATTAGGATTGATGAACGTCTTTTAATTATTACTACATCATATAAAGTTAAGATCTATAAAAACTTTAATATTATTTTATCTATTATAATTTTAAAACTAAATAT
>DATLVK010000039.1:0-9559 GCA_035577605.1 Buchnera sp. (in: enterobacteria)
ATAGGTTCTAATTTATTAGGTACAGACAATATATTTGATCCTTTAAAATCGGGTGATCAAGCAATGTTAGTAACAAATAAAACATTGGCTAATATTTGGAAGGATAAGGTCTTATATCATCTTAATAGTGTAGGAATTAAAGTAGATCAAGTAATTTTATCGGATGGCGAACAATATAAGAATATATGTGAAATGGAATTGATTATCTCTGCTTTATTAGAAAAAATGCATGGTAGAGATACGACTATAATTGCATTAGGAGGTGGAGTTATAGGTGATATATCTGGTTTTAGTGCAGCAGTATATCAGAGGGGTATCAGATATATTCAGATTCCAACAACATTGTTATCTCAGGTAGATTCATCTGTAGGAGGAAAAACGGCTGTTAATCATATTTTGGGAAAAAACATGATTGGTGTTTTTTGGCAACCTGTATCAGTCATAATTGATATAGATTTTTTAAATACTTTACCTCGCAGAGAATTAATTTCAGGTATGGCTGAGGTGATAAAATATGCCATTATTTTTGATAGTGATTTTTTTATTTGGTTGGAAAATAATATTACTGCAATATTAAATCTTGATAATACAGCAATGAGATATTGTATTCTGAAATGTTGTGAATTGAAATCAAAATTAATTGAATTAGATGAAAGGGACATGAATTTTCGTGCTTTATTGAATCTTGGACATACTTATGGACATGCTATCGAATCCCATGTAGGGTATGGAAATTGGTTACATGGAGAAGCAGTATCAGCTGGTATTGTTATGGCAGCAGTGACTTCAGAAAAAATTGGAAAGTTAAAAAATAGAGATACGCAGCGTATATTATCATTGATTAATAGAGTGGGTTTGCCAATTAAAGGACCTAAAAATATGTTACCTGCTTCTTATTTTCCTCATATAATGAGAGATAAAAAAGTTTTATCTGGTGTAATTAGAATGATTTTACCAGTTAAAATTGGTAAAGCTGAAATATTTACCGGAATTAATAAAAATATTATTACATCTGTGATTACAGATTGTATGTAAAATATAATAATACGAATTTTATTCAAGGAAATTATTTATTTTATTTCTTAAATATATGAAATAAGTAGTATAATTGCTAATGATATGAAATAGTTTTAAATTTTTAATGTTAATCGTTGGATTAATTGCAAAAATATAGTAAAAAATATTAGATATATATCTACAAAATTTATTTTATATTTTAGTGATTGTTTTAAAATACAATACCTAGCTATTTTAGATATACATGTATATATTTAATTCGTATGAAATAATAACAACACATAATTATTAATATAATCTATGTATTATTTTTTATAAAAATAAATTTTAATTTTGATAAATTAAAAATTTTTATGTTTATTTAACGTGTAATTTACAGTAGGTATATATATTAATACAATTTTTATGAAATGAGATCATATTATAATTAGATTATATAGTATAATTTAATTACTTTAAAACTTATTTTTATTTTGTGATAAGAACATAATGTTAAATTTTAAAAAAATACAGATAATTCCATTATTTATTTTTGTAATTTTTATATTTTATTTTTTAAAAATACTAATGTTAATCTTATTTATATTAATTTTTTTATTTTTTTTAAGATTATGTGTTTAGTATTTCTTTATTATTTTTAAAATGATTTAATGATATGTTTTATAAAATTATTTTTATTTCTTATAGATATGTTATTTAGTAAATACAAATACTTATAGGAATAATATGAAAAATTTTTTATTGGGATCTTCAATTTTATCTGCTGATTTTGCTCGTCTTGGTGATGATACAAAAAAAGTATTAGAATCAGGTGTAGATATGATTCATTTTGATGTTATGGATAATCATTTCGTTCCTAATTTAACTATGGGTCCCATGATTTTAAAGTCATTGAGAAATTATAATATACATGCAGATATTGATGTACATCTGATGACAAAACCTGTAGATAATTTAATACCTCAGTTTGCATTAGCAGGAGCTAATTATATCACTGTACATCCAGAATCAACAGATCATTTAGACCGTACATTAGATTTAATAAAACAACATGGTTGTAAAGTAGGATTAAGTTTTAATCCAGCTACGCCAATTAGTTTTCTTGATTATACTATGGATAAACTAGATATGATATTATTAATGTCAGTTAACCCAGGATTTGGAGGACAAGTATTTATTCCTTCTGCTTTAGATAAGGTACGTGAGATTAGAAAGAGAATTGATAAAAGTATATATAATATATTACTAGCAGTAGATGGAGGTATAAAAGTGAATAATATTGCAAATATAGCTTTAGCTGGTGCAAATTTATTTATTATTGGTTCAGCTATTTTTAGTTCTGGAGATTATAAAACAATTATAAGGAATATGCGTAATGAATTAAATACAATAAATTATAGAGCTATTCATTAATTCTTTGGTATTTTTATATTACTTAACAGTAGAACTATATAATGAAAAAAAATAAATCTATTTTATTAAGTGCCGTACAACCTACAGGTAGTTTGACAATTGGAAATTATTTAGGTACTTTATGTCAATGGGAAAAAAGTCAAAAAAAATATAATTGTATTTATTGTATAGCTGATTTACATTCAATAACTGTTAAAAAAAATAATAAAAAATTACGTAAAAATATATTTGATACTTTAGCTTTATATTTAGCCTGTGGTGTTGATCCAGAAAATAGTATTATTTTTGTACAATCACATATTTATGAACATGCTCAATTAAATTGGATATTAAATTGTTATTCTTATTTTGGAGAATTAATAAGAATGACACAATTTAAAAGTAAATCCAAAGATAATAAAAATAATATTAATATTGGTTTACTAAATTATCCAATTTTAATGGCATCTGATATTTTATTATATCAAACTAATTTTGTTTTAGTAGGATATGATCAAAAACAGCATTTAGAATTAGTTGCTAATTTAGCTCGTCGTTTTAATACTTTATATGGAGAAAAAATATTTACTATTCCTAGTGCATTACTATCTCAACAAGGTTCTAAAATTATGTCGTTACTAGATCCGAACAGAAAAATGTCTAAATCTGATATTAATCAAAGAAATACAATTTTTTTATTAGAAAAAATAGATTCGATTAGAAAAAAAATAAAAAATGCTGTTACCGATTCAGAAAAACCAGCTAAAATTTGTTTTTCTAAAAAAAAACCTGGTATTTCTAATTTATTAACTATTTTTTCTTGTTTAACAGGGAAAACAATTTCTGAGTTAGAAATTGAATTTTCTGGAAAAGGATACAGAGAATTTAAGAATATATTGTCGGATATTTTATCTAATTTAATAAATGAATTACAAATATCTTATTTTAAATATCGTAAAGATGAATCTTATTTAGAAAAAATTGCTTTAAATGGTGCTTTACGAGCACGTGAGCATGCAAAAAAAACTATAAATATAGTACATCATGTTATAGGTTTACGTTAATATCTTGTTAATTTTTATTACATTAGTAAGATTTTTATAATTTATTTAATATTATTAAACATTTTAAAATTATAAAAATAATATTTTATTTTATATAAATATTTTTGTGCTTTGTAGAATAACCTAAAATAAAGCATAGTATGAATACTATTAGATATAATATATTTGCAGTTATTAGTGCTGAAGTAATTCCAAATTTAGAGACAATAGGACCAGTGACAATAAATGTTAATAATGTTCCCATAGTACCAGATGTTAAAATAAAATTAACAATTTTGGGAGAAGATTGTTGTGTTTGTAGAGATCCTAATGTGATTATTAAGGTATAAATTGCACTAGAAAAAAATCCTAATAAAATAATTATCCATTTTAGATATTCATAATTTGTATTAATAATAAATAAGTACATTAATATACAAGAAATACCTGTAAGAAAAACTACCATACGTTGTAAATCAAAAAATTTTAAAATAAAACTAAAAAACCACATTCCTACCATATATGCCATCCAGAAGTCACTAACTAACTTACCTGCATCAATAATATTAGTTCCTATTAATTTTATGGAAAATTCTGGAATCCATGAAATAAATCCCAATTGTCCTAAAATATAACATAATGCAGATAAAGATAATAATAATATATTGATACCGTATTTTTCTTTTTGTGTTTCTTTTTCTTGTAAATGTTTAGTTTTTAGATTTGGGAAATCTAAGTTTATTGTTAATAAGAAAATAAATAAATAAATAATTCCTATTAATGTATAAATCCAGTACCATGTGATATTATTTTTTAATAAAAAAGAAGTAAAGATAGGAAAAAACATACCCGACATACTAAAAAAAGAATCTGTTAACAGCAATATCGATGCTCGTTTACTTCCTGTGTATAAATTTGTAATTAACAATGTTCCTATTGACATTGTGATACCACTTATGATACCTAACATAAAAATACTAAATGAAAATAATATTAAATTATGATTATATATTAATATACCTATTGATAGAATCATAAGATAAAATCCAAAAATAATCTGTTTTTTTAATGGAATGATTTCTATCAACCAAGCATTTAAAAAAATGGATATTAATATCCCAGCATTTAAAAAGGTAAAAATATTACTAATATACGATAGAGATACTTCAAAGTACTCCGATGCTTTTCCCATTACTAATCCAGTAACAACAATTAATGCACCAGTTATAGCGTAAGAAAAAAAACTGATCCAAGTAAGACCTATACGATTTTTTTTTGTCATTTTTTAATATCCTAAATGAAATTTATTTAATTTTATTAATTTCTAATTATTATTAAATAATTCTATTTTATTATTTTTTGTAAATTAGATACACAGAATTTTAATATACGGTACTAATCATACGATGATATAAAAAACTAAGTACAGTCAATAAATATTTAGAATGTATTATTGGTATAAATTTATAAAATAATCTTATTTTGAAAAAATTTTGAAATGGTTTAGTAGTGTTATATAGAGTACGCAATATAGAATTTATATTAATTCTGTATATTTTTTAAGTATTAAGTGTTAAAAAATAGAATAGAAATTGTAATATATATTTATGTATAAATACATGTTTATTTATCTATTTTATCAGGAGTGTATTAATTTATATTAGATAATGAGTGTTATTTTCTTCATTCTATCAGTTTTTTATATGTATTTTTATAAGTAAATATATTAGACATAAGAAAAGAAAAAATGAATATTAAAAAAGAAATAATCACTGATAATATATTTTATGATGTTATAAATACCTATAAAGAATCTTTATTCTTTCATACCTGTAAAAGGAAAAGGAAGTAGATTATGGAATTAATAAGACAAGGAATATATTGATTTTTCTAAAGGAATAGCAGTAAGTTCATTAGGATATTATTATCCATTATTAATTAAGATAGTACGTAATCTAGAAAAAATTGTGGCATACCAGAAATACATTTTCTAATGAACCGGTTGTGAGATTAGCTAAAAAATTAATTTTTAATAGTTTTGTTTCACAAGTATTGTTTTCTTATTCTAATGCAGAAGTTAATGAAAATGTTTTTTAAGTTATTGAGATATTATATTATAAAAACTTATAATGTTAATAAAAAAAATAGTGTCTTTTTATAATGGATTTTATGGAAGAACATGTTTTGCTATTTCTGTTAGTGATTAATGTAAATATTTTAATAGTTCTGATTTTAAGATATCTGATATTATTTATGTTCTTTTTAATAATGTTTTTGTTCTCGAAGCTGTAGTAGATCATAATACTTGTGTTGTTGTGATGGCATTAATTTAAGGAGAAGGAGGTTATAGTACTTATTAGTATGTTATTTTAAAAAAATTTAAAATTGCTATGTGACAAGTATAATGTACTTTTAATTATTAATAAAATACACACTAGAATGGATAGGATAAGAAAATTATTTGATTACAAGTATTATATAATATACTACACTGGACATGGTTACTTGAACTAAAGATTTAGGAGGAGTCTTTTCTATAAGTGCAATCTTTCTTACTACCGAAAAACAGCTTTTTTCTTACAAGTGGTATTCGTAGTACCATATGTGAAGGAAATTGGTTGGTTTGTTAGTTAGGTAAAAAATAAATGTTTAAATGTTGAAATTATTTTCAATTTATTTTCCTTAGAAGATGTGATTTTTAAACTTTTATAAAAGATGTTATCTGATTAGCTCTTTCTTTGATTGTTAATAAAAAAGGTATTAATGAAGAGTTAAAACGTTTTGAAATTGCTTTAGATAAACATGTATCGTTTATATGATTTTAAAAAAATATTTTTCATAAAATTTAATATTTTATTTTTAATATCATTATTTTTCATAATATTAATAGTGAGGTGGTTTAATATTTATATCTGTGTCATTCAATACCTCTGTATTTAATTTTAATTTTTCTACTAATTGTTTGATATAATTTTTGATTTTTTTAATTTCTATTTCATGAAATATGATAGTTTGGTTCAGTTCTTCAATGAAATTTTCTTGAAACTCTATTTTAGTTTCTAATCTTTCTATTTTTTCTTTTAAGAATAATTTTTTCATAATTTTAATTTTTAGTGGTTATTATAATATTTATACGTGTATTATAGATACTAATGTATCATTATTATATAATATAATGTTATTTAAAATATTTTATATGTTTGTTATTATCACGAATAGTAGAATATTTTTATATTTTATATAGATAAAACTAGTAATTAAATCGATATTTTAATCAAAATAAATAAATGTAATACAATATGTAAAATAAAGATTTTATTTTAATAATAAAGTATAATATTTTTATCATAAGAATAAAGAAATAATAAAATTATGCATATTAAAATTAATGTTTTTTCCAAAAAATTTTTCACCATATTTAGGTGTATTTTTTTAGCATACACTGTATTTTTTATTCCTAGTGTGTTATCAAAAGATAAGATTGCTGAAGAGATTCAATTTAAAAATACTAACTTTGATATAAGTCGCATTGCTTATTTTAAAAATGATAACGAAAAAACATCTTATGCATTAGGGGCTTCATTAGGTAGTTATATGGAACATTTGTTAACAGAACAAGAAAAACTAGGATTTTTTTTAAATAAGATGCAGTTTATTACAGGGATAAAAGATACAATATTAGGTGTATTAAAGTTATCTAATGTGGAAATTGTAAATAGACTTAAAAATTTAGAAATAAAATTGAAAGGTGTAGAAACAATGATTTTAAAAAAACATGCTGAGGAAAATAATATACAAGGAAAAGCATATATATCTGAATTTACTAAACAGATAGGTGTAAAGAAAACGAAAACAGGATTATTATTTTTAATAGAAAAGTTAGGAGATGGTCCAGTTCCTCAAGATAATGATATGATTTTAGTAAATTATAAGGGGACGTTAATTGATGGTACCGAATTTGATAATTCGTATACTAATGGTACACCAGTATGGTTATCTTTAAATAATGTTATTTCAGGATGGCAAGAAGGTATAAAATATATAAAAAAAGGTGGGCAAATTAAGTTAGTAATTCCTCCTCAACTAGCTTATGGAGAAGAGGGAGTACCAGGAATTCCTAATAATGCAACATTAATTTTTGATATAAAATTGATAGATATTAAATCTATATTAAAGTAAGAGATATTACTATCAATTTATTAAAAAATAAAAGTGTTCTGTATATTAAAAATGATTTTTTTAAAAAACAATATACATACAAAAAAATAGAGTTTTGCTTTTTTAAAATATTTTTTGGTTAAGATAATATGAATTATGTAGTAATAGTTACGCGTGCAGCGTATGGGACAGAAAATTCCAGTACAGCTCTATTATTTTCTCGTGCTTTAATTGATAGTGGACATAAATTAAATAGTATTTTTTTTTATTTTGGTGGTGTATTAAATGCTAATCAAATGATATTTCCAGCTGATGATGAATGTAATTTAGTTAAATATTGGGAGGACTTTGGTTTTCAATTTAAAATAAAATTAAATGTTTGTATTAGCGCAGCGTCTAGAAGAGGAGTTATAAGTGATGAACAAGCTTTAAGAGCTGGTTTGCAAAAAGGAAATTTAGCAAATGGTTTTAAATTAACTGGATTAAATGAATTATCTGAAGCTATTCAAAAATGTGATCGTATCGTACAATTTTAGTTAAATCTTATGAAAAGTATTGCTTTTATTTTTTCTCATGCACCACATGGTACCTCTTTTGGTAGAGAAGGTTTGGATATTATTTTATCTGCTTCTTTAACAATTCAAGATATCTCTATTTTTTTTATTGGTGATGGTGTATTTCAATTAGTAAAAAATCAACAACCAGAAATTATATTGTCACGTAACTATGCATCTGCATTTTGCATTTTACCTTTATATGGTATTAATAAATTTTATTTTTATTCTGATTCATTAATTGAACGAGGTTTTTTAGAAAAAGATATTTTTTTATTAGATATTCAGATTTTAAATACATATGTTTTTCAAGAAAAATTAAGTCAATGTGAAGGAATTATCAATTTTTAAGAAGTACTTATTATGTTGCATACTTTAATAAATTCCCCTTTTAAAAGTAATATGGTATTATTATTAAATTTCCTGAAAAAATCAGATGATCTGTTGGCACTGCAAGATGGTGTACTGATTGCTGTAAATAATAACTGTTTTTTAAGAAAACTATTAGATTCATCAGCTAATCTTTATGTATTAAAAGAAGATATTGAAGCTCGTGGTCTTTGCAATAAAATTACCACTGAATTTGTAGTAATAGATTACCAGAAATTTGTTTTTTTAACTGAAAAACATAAACAGCAAATGAATTGGTAAAAAATCAGAAATATTAACATTTATTGATACTTTTTAACCCATTCTACATTCTGCATAACGATAATATATTCAATTTATTTTATTACTCATTATTAAAAATTTTATAATAGGAGATTGTATGGCCACAGTAAATCAGTTGGTCCGCAGACCTCGTGTGTGCAGAAATACGAAAAGTAATGTACCTGCATTAGATAAATGTCCACAAAAAAGGGGAGTATGTACTAGGGTGTACACAACAACTCCTAAAAAACCTAATTCAGCTCTTAGAAAAGTTTGTCGGGTACGATTGACCAATGGTTTTGAAGTCACTGCTTATATAGGTGGAGAAGGACATAACTTACAAGAACACTCGGTTATTTTAATACGAGGTGGGCGAGTAAAAGATTTACCTGGAGTTCGTTATCATATTGTTAGAGGTTCTTTAGATTGTTCTGGAGTAAAAGATCGTAAAAAAAGTCGTTCTAAATATGGTGTTAAAAAAATAAAAGTATGAACATAAATAAATGTACCGGATAATATATTCATTATTTAGCACTATTTTTATTTATAAATAAAAAATTCAATTTTATTGAAAATGGAGTTTTTATGCCTCGTCGTCGTGTAATTGGAAATCGTAAAATTTTACCAGATCCAAAGTTTGCATCTGAAATATTAGCTAAATTTATTAATATATTAATGGTTGATGGAAAAAAATCAATAGCCGAAGTAATTGTTTATAGAGCATTAAAAAAATTATCTGAACGT
>DATLVK010000040.1:0-5697 GCA_035577605.1 Buchnera sp. (in: enterobacteria)
AAAATTTGATTTTCTTGGATTGCGTACTTTAACTGTAATTAATTTAGCATTAAAGATGATTAATAAAAATAGAATAAAAGCACAAAAAAAAGAAATTGATATTAATTTAATTTCATTAAATGATAAAAAAACCTTTAAAACATTACAGAAATCTGAAACAACAGGTGTATTTCAGTTAGAATCTCTTGGTATGAAAGATTTAATTAAAAGATTAAAACCTGATTCTTTTGAAGATATGGTTGCTTTAGTTGCTTTGTTTCGTCCAGGTCCTTTGCAATCTGGAATGGTAGATAACTTTATTAATCGGAAGCATAGAAGAGAACCTGTTTATTATCCAGATAGAAAATGGCAACATGTATTGTTAAAACCTGTATTAGAATCCACTTATGGAATTATTTTATATCAAGAGCAAGTTATGGAAATTGCAAGAGTATTAGCTTCATACACTTTAGGAAGTGCAGATATACTACGTCGAGCAATGGGGAAAAAAGATCCAATAGAAATGCATAAACAACGTTCTATTTTTCAAGAAGGAGCTAAAAAAAATGGGATAGATGCAGAATTATCTGTAAAAATTTTTAATTTAGTAGAAAAATTTGCGGGATACGGTTTTAATAAGTCTCATTCTGTAGCGTATGCTTTAATATCGTATCAAACATTATGGTTAAAAACTCATTATGATTCTGAGTTTATGGCTGCAACAATGAGTACAGATATGGATAATACAGACAAAATAGTTATTTTAGTTGATGAATGTAAAAGAATGAAGTTAACTATTTTGCCGCCAAGTATTAATTATAGCAAATATTATTTTTATGTTAATCAAGAAAATGAAATTGTTTATGGTCTTGGAGCCATTAAGGGGATAGGAGAAAGTTCAATTCGAGATTTGCTCCAAGCTAGAAAAAAATATGGTGTTTTTAAGCGGTTGTTTGATTTATGTGTTCGTACAGATTCTAAAAAAGTAACTCGTCGTGTAATAGAAAAATTAATTTTATCTGGTTCCTGTGATTGTTTTAAATTAAACAGAGGAATTTTAATGAATATTTTAAATGATAATATACAAGCTTCTAATCAATATTTAACTGCTCAGTTGGTACAACAAAAAGATTTATTTGGATTTGCATCAAGTGATTTAAAAGTATTTAGAAATATTAATAATTCTAAAACAAAAATTTGGTCTAAAAATGTTGAATTAAATTACGAATATGAAACATTAGGTAATTATCTTACAGGACATCCTGTTCATCAATATTTAGATGAAATTAAGCATTACATGAAAAATAAAATGTTAAAAGATATACATTTTCCTCTGGTTTTAAAAAAAAATATTGTATTATCTGGTATGGTAACCAAGTTTCGTATAAAATATACAAAAAATAAGAATCGTATAGCTTTTTTTATTTTAGATGATAGTTCTGGGAAATTAGATGTAGTAGTTTTCAATGATATTTTAAACCAATATGAAAGCTTATTAGAAAATAATCATATTATTATTGTTTATGGATATGTTAATCTAGATAAATTTAGCAATAGTTACAAGTTAATTGCACGTAGTTTTGTGACATTAAGTAAATATAGAGAAAAGTATATTTCTAAAGTTTTGATTTTATTAAAAAAGAAACAAAATAATCTTATATTTTTGAAATCTTTAAAAAAAATTTTAGAATCAACTGATACAGGTATAGTTCCTATTCATTTTTTTTATGAAAATTATGAAATAAAATTTAATTTACCTTATAATATTAATAAATACTATGTATTAAGTAATAATTTTTTAGATGAATTAAGATTATTAGTAGGATCAGATCAAGTGATCTTAGAATTTTTTAAAAATTAATTAAGTAATGAAATATTTTTACAGATTATATTTTTATATATATAAAAATATTTTTAGTTAAATTTTATTTATTTTATAAAAAACAAAATTTAACTAGTATTTTTAATATTTTATTTTTATTTTCTCTACAATAAAATTAATAACATTTTCTATTTTAATTAATTTCTTTTGATTATTATATCGTGACTTATATTCAATGTAATTTTCATGAATGCGCTGATCACTTACTATGATAAAATGAGGTATACCAATTAATTCCATTTCAGTAAACATAATGCCTGGATGTATATTTCTATCATCTAATATTACTTCAATATTTTTTTCTTTTAATTTTTTATATATTTTCTCTGATATTTCTTTTACTTTAATTGATTTATATAAATTGATAGGAAGAATTACTACTTGAAAAGGTGCAATTTCAGTGTTCCAAATGATACCTCGAAAATCATGATTTTGTTCGATTATAGCGGCTATAATACGTGTTATTCCTATTCCATAACATCCCATATTTAAAAAATTTTTATGTCCATTTTTTTCTAAAATATAAGCATTTATTTTTCTAGAATATTGTTCTTCTAGTTGGAAAATATGTCCTATTTCAATACTTCGTTTGATATTTAGTATGTCTAATTTATTTAAACTTGTTTTTTCTTTTTTAGTATTTTTAATATCAGCAATTATTGGCAGTGGTATATCTGTTTCCCAGTTAACATTTTTAAAATATTTTCCATTTATATTAGCTCCTACAACAAAATTTTTCATATGTATTATAGAAGAATCGGCTATTAAAGGTATATCCAAACCTATCGGTCCGACTGATTCTGAATTACTGTTTGTAAGATGATAAATTTCTTCTTTATTAGCTAAAGTTAAAGGTTTAGATATTATGTCTATTTTTTCTACTTTGTATTTATCAATAATATCTTTATTTTTTATAAGTAATCCAGCTAATTTATATTTATTTTTTTTATTTGTTTTTACTAGAATAGTTTTAATATAATTTGCATGCAAATTATTAGGTTTTTTTATTAATGTTATAGAAATATTATGATTATTGTTATTTTCTGACATTAAATTAGAGTAAGAAGGTTTTTTTACATTATAATTTATTTGAACAGTATCAGTACTATCAGATTTATCAGGAAAAAAAATCTTATCTTCTCCATTATTAGTAAATGCATGAAATTCATGCGAAATACTACCTCCCATTTCTCCATTATGGGCTTGTACGTCTCCGAATTTTAATTTCATACGTTGAAAGATTTGAGTATAAGTTTGATACATCTTATAGTATGTCATTTTTAAAGAAGATGTACTAGTATGAAAAGAATAAGCATCTTTCATTATAAATTCTTTTGATCTCATTACTCCACAACGAGGACGTATTTCATCTCGAAATTTTGTTTGTATTTGATATAATATTAACGGTAATTGTTTGTAAGAATGTACTTCATTTTTAACTAGATATGTTACAACTTCTTCGTGTGTAGGTCCTAATATATGTATACTATTACGACGATCAATAACTTTTAGTAGTTCCTTACCATATGTATCCCATCGTTTACTAGTATGCCAAAAATCTACTGGTTGCAGAATAGGCATACATATTTCTATAGCGCCGATTTTATTTAGTTCTTCTCTTATAATATTTTCTATTTTTCTGAGAACTCGTAATCCAGTAGGTAACCAAGTATATATACCAGAAGCAGTTTTTCGAATCATACCCGATCTTAACATTAGCTGATGACTAATAATATCAATGTCATGTGGTATTTCTTTCAAGGTACAAAAAAAATAATTATGTGCTCTCATTTATTATCTCATTACAATCTAAGAATGATTTTATAAAAATATAATGTTAATGATAGTATACTACTATATAAAAGTAATTAATAATTTATATATGTAAAAGATATATTTAGACGTATTAATATTCAATTGAATCAGTTTTATATGTTTTATAACTTTTATTATTAATATGGGATTAGCATGTATTATTCTATAATTTTATCATAGATAAATACAATGTGTATCAATAGATGTTGAGGCAATAATATGAAAGAAGATAAAACAGAGAAACCTACTAATTATAGATTTAAAAAAGTTCGTAAAGAGGGTAAAAGTCGATATTCTCATGAATTAAATTCATTAATTATTTTAACTATTGGGGGAGCATTGCTTTTTTGGAATAAAGATACGATGATTTTATATGTATCTATAATTCTATATACACATTTTAATTTTAACAGTACTAATATTAATAATTTAAATTTTATTAATTATGGTAATGAGATGTTCTTTTCTGAATGTTTTTCTTTCTTATTTTTTATTTTTATTCCTACTCTTATAGTAATAATAATTGCAAAACTATTTAGTGGTGTATCGTTTAACTTGAGATTATTAAAATTTGATTTAACTAAATTAAATCCATTAAAAGGTTTTAAAACAATATTTTCTTCTCATATATTTTTTTTATTATTTAAAATATTTTTAAAATTATGTTTAGTGATAAGTATATCTGTTTTTTATATGTCGATGCATATTTTAGAAATATTAGAATTAGTTAATAAATCACCTAAAATTGCATTAGCTACAGGTCTCAATATTGTAGTATCATGTTTTTTTTTATCAGTAATATCGTTGATTCCAGTCGTTATTTTTGATATTTTTTGGCAGAATTACAGTTATCAGAAACAATTAAAAATGAGTCGTAAAGAAGTAAAAGATGAATTAAAACAAATGGAAGGTGATCCTCATGTTAAATGGAGAATACGTCAAGAAATGAAAATATTAGCCAATAATCGAATGATATCTGATATTCCTAAAGCAGATTTAATAATTGCTAATCCCGTACATTATTCAATTGCATTATTATATGATGAAAAGACGATGCATGCACCTAAAGTAATCGCTAAAGGAGCAGGTGAATTAGCATTTAAAATTCGTAAAATAGGCCAAAAACATCATATTCCTATTATTACATCACCTATGTTAGCTCGTGCTTTATATTTTCATAGTAAATTAGGTCAGTATATTCCCGGTATTTTATATAAAGTAGTAGCTGAAGTATTAGCTTGGGTTTGGCAAGTAAAAATATGGAAAAAAAATGGAGGAGTGTTTCCGAATAAGCCTGAAAATTTACATATTCCTTCAGAATTAACATTTTTTGAAAAGGATTCTATTAATGATTAGTTTTATATCTTTTATCAATATTATTAAACACTTTAAAAATATAGAATGGCAAGCTTTATCTGGTCCAGGGCTAATTTTAATAATTTTGTCGATGATGGTACTTCCATTGCCTTCTTTTTTTTTAGATGTATTTTTTACTTTTAATATTGTATTGGCAATAATTATTTTATTAGTATCGATGTTTACTAGAAAAACACTTGAATTTACAGCATTTCCTACTGTTTTATTATTTTCTACCTTATTACGTTTAGCTCTTAACATTGCTTCTACCAGAGTTATTCTATTGTATGGTCATACTGGTGCGTATTCAGCTGGAAATGTTATTAAGGCGTTTGGATATTTTTTAGTCGGTGGCAATTATGCAATTGGTATAGTAGTCTTTATTATATTAGTTATTATTAATTTTATGGTTATAACTAAAGGAGCAAGTCGGATTGCAGAAGTGGGCGCTAGATTTGTATTAGATGGAATGCCAGGAAAACAAATGTCCATTGATGCTGATTTAAACGCAGGATTGATTGGAGAAAAACAAGCAAAACAGAGACGAATTGAAGTTACTAGAGAAGCTGATTTTTATGGTTCTATGGATGGTGCAAGTAAATTTGTAAGAGGTGATGCAGTTGCTGGTATCCTTATAATGATAATAAATATTCTTG
Source organism: Buchnera sp. (in: enterobacteria) (assembly GCA_035577605.1). GTDB lineage: Bacteria > Pseudomonadota > Gammaproteobacteria > Enterobacterales > Enterobacteriaceae > Buchnera_C. Next base: position 5,689 of record DATLVK010000040.1, read on the forward strand.
GTGGACTAG
>DATLVK010000041.1:0-3099 GCA_035577605.1 Buchnera sp. (in: enterobacteria)
TAAATAATTTTTCATATAAGTGAAATATAGCTGGTAATGCATTTTTTATAGATAACCAATGAATTACACCTTTTATTTTTCTATTCTTAGGATTTTTTCCCAACGTATTTTGATCACAGGTACACATAATTTGAATAATATTATTGTTACTATCTTTTTTAACTTTTACAGCTTTAATAATGTAACCGTAACGTAATCTTATTTCTTTTCCTAATGTTAGTCCGTGATATTGTTTATTACTTTCTTCACGAAAATCATAACTATCGATATACAGTTCATTAGTAAATAATAACGGGCGAACACCCATATTATTATTTTTAGGATGATTAGGTACCATTAAAATTTTTTGATAATTATCTGGTAAGTTATATAGAAGTATTTTAATTGGATTTAATATAGCCATATTACGTTGAGCAGTTTTATCTAGTTCATCTCGTATACAGGATTCTAAAGAAGACGTTTCTATTAAATTATCCTGTTTAGTTACGCCTATTTTTTGACAAAACGTACGTATTGAAGAAGGTGTGTATCCTCGACGACGTAATCCAGAAATAGTTGGCATTCTCGGATCATCCCATCCTTGTACTATTTTATTAGTTATAAGAATATTTAATTTTCTTTTAGATAAAATAGTATACTCTAAGTTTAATCTGGAATACTCGTATTGATTAGGTCGGTGTTGAATATTGATATTATTTAGTATCCAATCATACAATCTTCGATTATCTTGGAATTCTAGAGTACAAATAGAATGTGTGATTCCTTCTAATGCATCAGATATACAATGTGAAAAATCATATGTTGGATATATACACCATTTATCTTTAGTTTGATGATGTTGTGAAAATATTATACGATATAAAACAGGATCTCTCATTATTATAAATGGAGAGTCCATATTTATTTTTGCACGTAAACATGCTTCTCCTGTAGCGAAATATCCATTTTTCATTTTTTTAAAAAGTAATATATTTTCTGTGATGCTTTGATTTCGATACGGACTATTAATTCCTGGCTGTTTTAAGGTTCCTCTATACTTACGAATTTCTTCTTTATTCAATTGATCAACGTAAGCTAGTCCTTTATTAATTAACTCTATAGCATATTGATATAATATATCAAAATATTTTGATGAATACTTAATTGTTCCATTCCATTGAAAACCTAACCATTTAATATCTTTTTTAATAGCATGAATGTATTCCATATTTTCTTTAATGGGATTAGTGTCATCAAAGCGAAGATTGCATCTTCCTTTGTATGTTTTTGCTAATCCAAAATTTAAACATATTGATTTTGCATGACCAATATGAAGATATCCATTTGGTTCAGGTGGAAATCGTGTTTGTAAAGAAGAATATTTTTTATTTTTGAGATCTTGTTCGATGATCTTTTTAATAAAATTAGAATTTGAATGACTTGATAGTTTCATTTTTACCTTAAGAATAATTTAATTGAATTATATTTTTTATATATTAAATGTATATTTATTAAATATTGTTTTATTTAAAAATTAATTATAAGTTCATTAATATAGTTAGTAGTATTTTATATAAATATATAATAATAATTAGTTACTAATTTTTGTTAGTATTTTACTATATATGTAAAATATAATGTATAATAGATTTTATTAAAAATAAAATGTTGTGAACAGTAATTATTTTATTTATTTTAATATTTTTATATAAAGTTATTGACGATATGAAATTTATTTAGCATAATTTTAATATTAAATAGATAGGCTACGTAGCTCAGTTGGTTAGAGCACAGCACTCATAACGCTGGGGTCATGGGTTCAAATCCCGTCGTAGCCAAAATGATTGCGGGAGTGGCGAAATTGGTAGACGCACCAGATTTAGGATCTGGCACCGAAAGGTTTGCGAGTTCAAATCTCGCCTTCCGTATAATTCATAATTTAGTATTACATCACTAAATTATATATTGGGGTATAGCCAAGCGGTAAGGCACCGGTTTTTGATACCGGCATCCCTGGTTCGAATCCAGGTACCCCAGATTAACTAGATTTTTCAGAAATATTAAAGGTTTTTTATCATAATAATTAATATTAAAAATTTATTTTTATTGATACAAAATCAAATTTTTTCTAATATATAGTGTTAAATATTTTTTTATTTAAATTATAAATAATTAAATTAATTGTAAACAAAATATGGATAGTTTTATGATGGAATTAAATAAGATAAAAAAATCCGTAGCATGGGCAGCATTAAAATATATTTGTCCTGGCACTATAGTAGGAGTAGGTACTGGTTCTACAGTTTCTTATTTTATTGAAGCATTATCAACTATAAAACATTTAATTAATGGAGCAGTGTCTAGTTCTTTATATTCTACTAAAATTTTAAAGAGGTTAGGAATTCCAGTATTTGATTTAAATGAAGTAAAATTTTTAAAAACTTATGTAGATGGTGCAGATGAAATTAATGCTGATATGCATATGATTAAAGGAGGTGGAGCTGCATTAACTCAGGAAAAAATTATTTCTTCTGTAGCTGATACGTTTATTTGTATTGTTGATGAATCAAAGAAAGTAAAAACATTGGGATCCTTTCCCCTGCCTATAGAAATTATTCCTATGGCTTATTCGTATATATCAAAAGAATTAATTAAATTAGGTGGTATTCCTAAATATAGAAAAAATGTTGTTACAGATCATGGTAATATTATTATAGATATTCATAATTTAAAAATAACTGATCCTATCTCTATAGAAAATAAAATCAATTCTTTACCAGGTGTAGTTACTGTAGGATTATTTACTATGAGAACAGCAGATGTTGTTTTAGTTGGAACAAAATTCGGTATCGATATCATAAAAAATAAGTAGTATTTTTTATAAAAACATTTTTATATAATTTAATTATTTAAAAATATTTTTATATATATTTGTATATAATTACATTATATTAAAATATTTTATTAGTATATATAAATACATCTATTTTTTATTAATTTTTTAAGACAATATTTTTCCGATTTTTATACAAATTATTATATATTGTTAGAGTTTTACTTTTATATGCTAATAAATTTTCGATTTTTACATTTCAAGTTAATCCTATAAATTAAATAAAT
>DATLVK010000042.1:0-2133 GCA_035577605.1 Buchnera sp. (in: enterobacteria)
CGACATGAGAATGAACCCAAATACAGGTATTTCGGCAGCATGTTGGTTAAAAAAAGCAAAAAAAAATGAAATTTCTTCAATACTAAAAAAATTTGGTGAAGAAAAATTTGCAAATCGTATTGCACAATCTATCGTTAATCAAAATAAAATAAAACCAATACTTAGTACTAAAGCACTTGCAAATTTAATCTGTAACGCTACTCCTATATACAATAAATTTAAACATCCAGCTACACGTAGTTTCCAAGCAATTAGAATGCATATTAATCAAGAAATAGAAGAAATAAAAACAGCATTAATTGATACGTTAAAAATATTAATGCCTGGAGGAAGATTATCAATTATTAGTTTTCATTCTTTAGAAGATCGTATTATAAAAAAATTTATAACAGAACACAGCAAACAAGCTCAAGTACCAATTGGTTTACCTATTACTGAAAAAAAACTCAATAAACTAAAAAAAATAAAACTAAATACTATTGCAAAAATATTCCCTAGTGAACATGAAATAAAATTTAATCCAAGATCTCGCAGCGCTATATTACGAGTAGCTGAAAAAAAATACGATAATGAAAAATAAACATTTTAACTTATTAAAAATGATTTTTTGTAATCTTATTCATTATAAAAAAATCAAATTACTGACGTGTATCTTGCTTAATACTTACTATATTTCTTACAACCATTGTAATAAGAAATAAAACTCGTTTACTATTGTCAAAAAAAGAACATTTGTACTTAATGTATAATGTTACAAAAATAGAATTGTAAAATTTAATATTAAAAAAATATCTTAAAAAATACAAAAAAATTATAAAAATAGGACATATACAATTAAAAATGAAAATAATCATTTCTTTTCAAAAAAATAGTAATTATACAATACATATTAATCAAGAGAAAATTACATACTAATGAAGACCACAATAGAAATAGAGTATTTTAAAAGAATCAAAAAACCAATCTATAAAAATAAACATTTTACATTATTTTATCACTTCATATTCATATCTTTTACTATTCATAACCTATCTGAAAATAATTTATAAAAAACAATTAATATATACCAGTAATCTACGTTCATTAAGAATACAATCTATACCTCAATTAAGAGGTGTCATTACAGATAGAAATGGAAAATTATTAACTATTAAAGTGCTAGTACATGCTATTTTTCTGACCTAAAATATTTTTCCGTCAAAAAATAATCCAATTAAAAAAACGAAAAATTTTGGAAAATATACTGTTTATTCTATTAAATAAAAAATTGCATAAAATTAGCTCTTATTCCAACAGTAGATTTGTGTATCTAACCGAAAAGTTAATCTAGAAATTACTGCATGCATAAAGAAATTAAATCACTTAATATTTTATGAATTAAATAAAATTATTAAAAAATAATATAATATTTAGTACTATACTATTAATAGATATTAAAACCAATGAAATATTAGCTATCGTTAATAATCTAGATAAAATAATCCAAATAAAATAAAAAATAATACAAATGTTACTTTAATACAGAATACAGCTATTACAGATCTTTTTGAACAAGAATCTACTATCATAAACCAATAGTCATTATTGCAATTTTACAGGAAAGTATGGTTAAAAAAATACTATTTTAAAAACATTATCTAATACAATAGAAAAACCATGAAATTAAACATATATCTTTTCATGCATTTTAAAATTTAACTTAAATATTAAAAAAAAAGAAATATTGGTCTAAGATAAAAAAGCTACTTTTTCTTTTGAATACGGATTTATAATTATACCTCTACAATTAGCTAGGTTATAGACTATAATTAGAAATTATGGAATATATAAAACTTTTTCTATAATTAAAATACATTCGCCAACTTAAGAGAAAATTTTTATTTACATAAATAGTTAAAATCATAATAAAAATATTAAAAAATATTGCTATACCTGGAGGAAACAGCGTTACAGATACAATAAAAAACTTTCATATCTCCGTCAAAACAGGAACCACCAAAAAAGTAGAAAAAAATAAATTAATTAGTATATAGTAGATGCAATAAGAATAGCATCAGTAAAAAAACTAAATTAGATTTAATGATTAGGATAAATGCTCTAAACTCTCAGAGTTGCCACAGAGGTAATATTTCA